>NZ_WKCD01000074.1:0-21742 GCF_021606625.1 Pseudomonas sp. PA-4-8C | reverse complement strand
CTGCAGGTGGATGCAGTACTTTTGGAAGGAACCCTGGCATGAATATCCGCAGTTTGAATATCGCCCCTCGCGCCGGCCTGGGCTTTGGTGTGCTGGCGTTGATGGTGTTCGTCTTGGGCGGCTTTGCCCTGTTGCAGATGGCCAATATGCGCCAGCAGTCGGACCAGGTGGAGACCAACTGGCTGCCCAGCGTGATGGCGGTGGGGGAGATGAACCAGGATGTGTTGCGCATTCGGGCGCTGACGTTGCGCTTGCTGGTCAACCGCGACCCCCAGGCGGTGGCGCAGAACGAGCAGAAAATCGCCGAGATCAAAACCGGTTTGCACCACGCGGAAGGCGTGTACGAGGCGTTGATCGTCTTGCCTGAAGAGCGCGTGCTGTTTGATCGCTTCAAGGTCGAGGAGCAGCAGTACCTGCAACGCCAGGAGCAGGTGGTGGGCCTATCCAAGGCCAATCGGCTGGAGGAGGCCATTGCGGTGGTCAATGGCGAAATGAATCAGATGGCCGACCAAATGGCCGTCACCCTGCGTGAGCTGGTCAATCTGAACAAGTCCAGCGCCAACGAGGCCGCCCGGCTGGCACAGCAGGTGTTCAGCCAATCGCGGGTCTGGGTGATGGGCATGATTGGCGTCACGGCGTTGATCACGATCGGCCTGGCCGTGTGGCTGACGCGCAGCATCGTGCTACCACTGGCGCAGTCGTTGAAAGTAGCCCAAGGCGTTGCCAGCGGCGATTTAACTGGCGAGATCAAGCTCAGTGGCAGCGACGAGCCGGCGCGCTTGCAGCAGGCGCTCAAGCGCATGCAGGAGAGCCTGCGCGACACTATCCGGCGAATATCGGAATCGTCGAACCAATTGGCGTCGGCTTCCGAAGAGCTCAGTTGCGTCACTGAGGATGCGACCCGCGGTTTGCACCAGCAGAACCAGGAAATCGAACAGGCGGCCACGGCGGTCAATCAGATGACGGTGGCGGTGGAGGAGGTGGCGAGCAATGCCGTGGCCACTTCCCAGGCGTCTCGCGAATCCGACCGCATTGCCCAGCAAGGGCGTGAACAGGTGCAGCAGACGGTGGTGTCGATTGAGGCCCTGGCGACCGATGTGACCGCCAATGTGACCCAGGTCGAGGAGTTGGCGCAAAAGGTCTATGGCATCAGCACAGTGCTGGATGTGATTCGCTCGATTGCCGAACAAACCAACTTGCTGGCATTGAACGCGGCGATTGAGGCGGCGCGAGCGGGTGACGCCGGGCGCGGGTTTGCGGTGGTGGCCGATGAGGTGCGGGCCTTGGCCCATCGCACGCAACAGTCGACCCAGGAAATCGAACAGATGATCAGCGGCATTCAGCAGGGCACCGACCAGGCTGTCAGCTCGATGCAGCAGAGCAACACGCGGGCGCGGTCCACGTTGGACATCGCCAAATCGGCGGGCATGGCCCTGGAAGAGATTGCCTCGGCATTCACCTTGATCAACGAACGCAACCTGGTGATTGCCAGTGCCTCGGAGGAGCAGGCGGCGGTGGCGCGGGAGGTGGATCGTAACCTGATGAATATCCGCGACCTGGCACATCAGACCTCTATCGGCGCTAATCAGACCAGCGCAGCGAGCCAGGAGTTGTCGCGGTTGGCGGTGGATCTGAATTCGATGGTGGCGCGGTTTTCGGTGTAGGGCGGGGAACCGGGTTGGCCCAATCGCAGGCAAGCCAGCTCCCACACTGGACCGCGTTTCTTCAAGGTGAGCACGGTCGAATGTGGGAGCTGGCTTGTGCGATGAAAGCGACGCGGTTTCAAATCAAAGCACAAAAAAAGCCCCGAACCAGTCGGGGCTTTTTCATGTGATCAACCTGCGGGGCTTACTTGCCCTGCCAGCGCTTCAGTACCAGGGTGGCATTGGTACCACCGAAGCCAAAGCTGTTGCTCATCACGGTGTCGATCTTGGCGTTTTCAACGGTCTTGGTCAGGATCGGCATATCGGCCACAACCGGATCAATTTCGTCGATGTTGGCCGAGCCGGCCATGAAGTTGCCTTCCATCATCAGCAGGCAGTAGATCGCTTCGTGAACGCCAGCGGCGCCCAGGGAGTGACCCGACAGGCTCTTGGTGGAGCTGATCTTCGGAGCCTTGTCGCCGAATACCGCGCGCACGCCTTCCATTTCCTTGGCATCGCCGACCGGGGTCGAGGTGCCGTGGGTGTTGAGGTAGTCGATTGGGGTGTCGACGGTGGACATTGCCATCTGCATGCAGCGGATGGCGCCTTCACCGCTTGGCGCAACCATGTCGTAGCCGTCGGACGTCGCGCCGTAGCCAACGATTTCCGCGTAGATCTTGGCGCCACGGGCCAGGGCGTGTTCCAGCTCCTCGACCACCACCATGCCGCCACCGCCGGCGATGACGAAACCGTCACGCTTGGCGTCGTAAGCGCGGGAAGCTTTTTCTGGGGTTTCGTTGTACTGGGTGGACAATGCACCCATGGCGTCGAACAGGAACGACTGGCTCCAATGCTCTTCTTCACCGCCGCCGGCGAATACGATGTCCTGCTTGCCCAGTTGGATCTGCTCAACGGCAGTCCCGATGCAGTGGGCGCTGGTGGCGCACGCGGAGGAGATCGAGTAGTTCACGCCCTTGATCTGGAAGGGCGTGGCCAGGCAGGCGGAAACGGTGCTGCCCATGGTCCGCGTGACACGGTACGGGCCGACGCGCTTCACGCCTTTTTCGCGCAGGATGTCCAGCGCTTCCATCTGGTTGAGGGTCGATGCGCCGCCGGAGCCGGCGATCAGGCCGGTGCGTACGTTCGAAACCTGGTCTTCGCTCAGGCCGGAGTCGGCGATCGCGTCTTTCATGGCCAGGTAGGCGTAGGCGGCAGCATGGCCGACGAAGCGATAGATCTTGCGATCGATCAGTTCTTCGAGGGGCAGGTCAATGGAGCCGGAAACCTGGCTACGCAGACCCATTTCGGCATATTCCGGGTTGAAGCGGATGCCAGGGCGACTTGCACGCAGGTTAGCGGTGACGGTCTCTTTGTCATTGCCCAGGCAAGAAACGATGCCCAGACCAGTGATAACGACGCGGCGCATGCGGATAACCCTTAAAAGTTGTCAGTGGAAGTGAATACGCCGACCCGAAGGCCTTCGGCAGTATAGATCTCGCGACCGTCGACAGTCACCGAACCGTCGGCGATGGCCAGGTTCAGCTTGCCCTTGAGGACGCGCTTGATTTGAATGTTATAGGTGACTTTCTTGGCGCTCGGCAGTACCTGGCCAAAGAACTTCACTTCGCCCGAACCCAGGGCGCGACCACGGCCCGGCAGGCCTTGCCAACCCAGGTAGAAACCGACCAACTGCCACATGGCGTCAAGACCCAGGCAGCCTGGCATCACAGGGTCGCCTTCGAAGTGGCACGCGAAGAACCACAGGTCAGGGGTGATATCCAGCTCGGCGACCAATTCACCTTTGCCGTACTTGCCACCCTCTTCGCTGATATGGGTGATGCGATCCACCATCAGCATGTTCGGGGCGGGCAGTTGCGCGTTACCTGGGCCGAACAGCTCACCGCGACTGCAGCGCAGCAGGTCTTCCCGAGTAAAGGCGTTTTGTTTGGTCATGCGAGCTCCTCAATAATCCCATGCGGCAGGGTAGGGCAAATCTTCCCGAACCGAATGAAGCGTTCATGCCTCATAGCGGCAGCCTACACATAGACTATTGCGTTGTAGTGAAAGTCACAGCGGCAAGGCACTGAATGTACACTTGTTCACTGAAATTTTAAACCGGGCCTGTTTATCGGCCCGTTCGGGTGCCTAAGACTGCCGCACTTTCGTCTTTCACGCCAGTCGCAGTTGGCTGATGGCGCGGCGCTACTGTACCCAGCGCTGTAGGATTTGCTGCAAATCCGTGCGTTTGAACGGCTTGGCCAGGTAATCGTTCATTCCGGCTGCCAGGCAGGCTTCGCGGTCGCCCTGCAAGGCGTTGGCCGTCAGGGCGATGATCGGTAGATCGGCGCAGCCGGGCAGTTGGCGAATCTGCCGCGTGGCTTCGTAGCCATCGATCAAGGGCAGGCGGCAATCCATCAGGATGGCGGTGAAAATCAGGCTCTCGGCGCTGCGGATCGCCTCGGCGCCGTCCGTGGCCAGGCTGACTTCATAGCCCAGGCTGCGCAGCATCGCTTCGACCACGGTGCGGTTGACCGGGTTGTCTTCCACCAGCAGCACGTGGCGCCCGTCGCCGGCGCTGGCTTTGCCGAGTGCGTCAGGAGCGGCCACCGGCACATGCTGCTGGTCGATGGCCAGCGGAATTTCCAGGGTGAACACCGAGCCTCGATCCTCTTCGCTCTGGGCGCGCAAGGTACCTCCCATGCGCTCGGCCAGGGTGCGCGCAATCGGCAGGCCCAGGCCTGTTCCACCGTAACGCCTGGAAATCGAACTGTCGGCTTGCTGGAATGCATCGAACATCAATTCCAGGCGTTCAGCGGAAATGCCAATGCCGCTATCGCGCACGGTGCAGGTGAACCACACCAACTCATGGTCCAGGGTTTGCCAGTGGGGCTCGACGGTCACGCTGCCTCGTTCGGTAAATTTCAGTGCGTTGCCGATCAGGTTCACCAGGATCTGGCGGATCCGTGTCGGGTCGCCGCGCACCCGCAGGGCTTCCAGGCCCATGGGGATGGGCAACTCCAGGCTCAGCCCGCGCTGCTGGGCACTGTGCTGGAACGCCTGGGCGCAGCTGTTGATAAGGTCGGCGAGGTTGAACGGAATATGTTCCAGTTCCAGTGCGGCGCGTTCAATGCGTGAGAAGTCGAGGATGTCATTGATCACCTTGAGCAAGTGCTCGGTAGACTCCGAAGCCAGCGCCGCATACTCGGTCTGCTCCTCGGTCATCTCGGTGGTTTCCAGCAGTTGCAGCATGCCCAGCACGCCATTCATGGGCGTGCGCAGTTCATGGCTCATCATCGCCAGGAAATCCGACTTGGCGTTGTTCGCCCGTTCGGCTTCTTCACGGGTCTGGATCAACTGGGCCATGGCTTGTTGCTGTTCGCGACTGGCCTGGTGAAGGCCCTCCGCCAGGTTGTTGATATGCCGCGAGAGGTCGCCCAGTTCCGAGTCATCGACGATGGGCAGTGGCGTCTTGTAATCGCCTTGCTGGATGGCCTTGACCGCATGCCCCATGGCGCTGATCGGCTTTGACAGGCTCGCCGACAAGCGCCGCGCCAGCAGGAAGGTAAACAGCAGGGCGAACAACGCCAGGATCCCGGCCTTGAACAGGATCTCCTGCTGGCGCTGGCTGAACGCATCATTGGACATGCCCACGATCACCCGCCCCAGGTAGTCCGCGCGGGGGGCCTTGGGTTCGTTGAGGTTGTCCTGGAAAAAGTCATTGTTGAGCTGGATGTGTTGCAGGCGGATCGGTGCCTGGAACACTTTCACTGACAGCGAGCGATCATGTCGCTCGGACGGCTGCTCCACGTACACCAGGATGTTCTCGGCGCTGTCCTGGATCTCGAGGAAGCGTACATGGGGCGTGGCCAGGGTTGCACGCAGCAGGGATTCAAGCACGTCGTTGTTGCCGGAAATCACGCCGTACTCAGTGGCGGGCGCCAGCTGGTTGGCGATCAATTGACCGGTGTGGTCCAGTTCCTGGCGCAAATCCTGGATGCGCACAAAGGTGAAGAAGGTGATGAGCAGCAGGGTCAACAGCAGCGCGGGGCCCAGGGTGATGAGCTGGGTGCGGGTGTTGATATCCCAACGACGACGCAAGGTCATGGACGTTGTTCTCCTTCGGCCAAGCGGGCGGCAACGGCGACTTCATCGACCTGTTCGATGCCCAGTGAGCGTGCGACTTGCGGGTTGCCCACGACTTTGAAGTGTTCAGGGTAGAGCGTGTGCGGCCAATTGGCCGGCGGCTGGTCCAGCAGGTGGCCCAGCACGGCGAGCCAGTCGGCCTGATCGCTGTAGGTGCTGGCCAGGCTGCCGGCCCGCACAAACCCGGCGTTGGGCCCCACCAACGGCAGTTGTTGGGCGTAACTGCTCAGCAACAGGTTTTTTACAGTCTTGGGGTTGTACAGGTTCGGGTCGTCCAGGCCCAGTAACACGTCGCTGTTCTTGAACAGGTTTTGCAGCGGGCGGCTGTCACTGGTGTTGTCCCAGAGCTGGGGCACGATTTGCAGGCCGATGGGCTTGGCGGCCTGCATCAGTTCGCGCAGCAGGAACTCACTGCCGGCATCGTAAAGCACGCCAACGCGCTGGGCCTGGGGCAGGATATGGGCGATCAGGCGCAACTGACGCTCCAGCGGCGGGTCGCTCCAGAGCAGGCTGATTTTCGCCGGGTGCGTGCTGCCCAGGCGTTGCCGGGCCTGGAGGCGGCTGATGCGCAGCACCAGAGTGGGCGGCCCCTGGGCATCCTGCAGGCGCCAGTCGAGGCCGGGCAGGTCGAGGAGGATCAAACGGGTGCTGGCAGGCAAGTCCCTGGGCGCCGGCAACTCGTTGAGGGGGGTAAAGCTGACCTGGTCGTTGGGGCGCTGTTGGGCAAGGGCCTGGGTAAAGGCGCGCACACCGGCACCGTCCTCGGCGGCCGTGAGCAGGATGCTGGCACTCCAGGCCGGCGCTGCCAGCAGCAGGCACGCCAGCAGCAGGCCGCGACGCCACAATCGTGAAAGCAGGAAGCGTGTCATCCGTGACTGATCGGCCATGTCAGAAGTCCAGCTCGGCGCTGAAGTAGAGAACGTGGCGATGGTCGTAGTTGTTGTCCGCCCAGGTGGTGGGCTGGTTGTCCAGGCGTTGTTGCAACATGCCCGCCAGCTCCACATTGGTTTTGCCTACGGCGATGCGTTTGGCCACCCGCAGGTCGACCCGCTGGAAGCGATACTGGTTGAGTGCGTCGTCGCCATAGTAGAACAAGGCGCTGGACCACCCCTGGCCCCATTCACGCAGCCAACCGGCCGAGCCGCTGTTACGCGCGGTTTGCGCTTTGTCCAGCGGGTTGCTGGAGGTGGCGTCTACATAAGCATAGGTCAGGCGCAGGCGGTCGGCGTTACTCACGCGCCAGTCGAACTGTGACTCGGCACCGGTGAAGCGCGAGCTGTTGGCGTTACTGGCGATGTACTGGTTGTTGCGCAGCGGCGAGCTGATCATGTCGGTGATTTCGTCATAGAACAGCTTCACGTCGACATTCAGCCCCAGCTCGGCAAAGAAGCCGTTGTAGCCCAGCTCGCGTGAGCGCATCAACTCTTTGTCGAGGTTGCCGGGGCCGCGCGTCACGACAAAATATTGCCCGGCGTTTTGCCCGTAGGTCGGGGAGCTGAGATTGGTGACACGGTAGCTCCAGTTGACGTTGTTCTCGAACATGTCCGGCGAGCGGATCGCCTCGGAGTAAACCGCGCGCAAGCCGTGGCGGGGGTTGATCAGGTAATTGACCGCCACACGTGGGGTCAGCGAGTTGCCGCTCAGGTGGGTGTCTTCGTACATGGCGCCACCTTGTAGCAGCCAGTGCTCGCTGGCGCGCCATTCCAAGTGCCCGAACAGGCGCCAGGTGGTGTCGTCCAGGGTGCCATTGAAGTAGGTCTCGGAATCGGCGCGGTCGTAGCGGTAATTCACGCCGCTGACCAGGCGCAGGCTGTCGGAGAGGCTGAGCGTGTCCTGGATCTCCAGGTCGTAGCGGCTTTCACGGGTGCTCTGGTCGATATCGCCGCATACGCTCTGGTTGGCGCCGTTGCGCCACTGGTCCAGCACCTGGTTGGCCAAGGCCTGTTCGGCGGCGTTACCTGGTGGGGCGGAGCCTTGGCTGTAAGTGTCCATGTGCCGCGCCAGCAATTCGGCATAGTTGGGGTTGAGCTGCCATAGCTGGGTCAATTCAGGGCTGAACGAGACCTTGGCGTCACAGGCTTTCCAGATTTGCTTGCGGTCCCATTGCTGTGCCGAGCCCTGGATATACAGGCTGTGATCGGGGTTGAAGTCAAAGTTCCAGCGCAGGGAGCCCGCGTAGTCTTTGGCGGTGACGTCGGAATTGCTGCCGCCTTCGGTAATCCCGGCAAACACTGGGGTGTAGGTGTATGGGCGTTGGTTGGTGCCTTCCTTGACGTTCAGTTGCCAGTCGAGGCTTTGTTGCGCGTTCAAGGTCTGGCTCACCGCCAGGCTGAAACGGTTGAGACGACGCCCGTCACGGCGGTCGGCGCCGGCCGCGTCGCTGTCAAAACCAGCGTCCTGTTGCCCGGACAGGGACAAGCGCAAATCGCCGGTCTCCCAGCCCACACCCTGGCTGGCATAGAAGTCATTGATGCCACGCTCGCCACGGATGACCTTTACCCGCGAGCCGTGGCTGTTGGCCGGCGAGCGGGTGAGAATATTCACCACCGCCATCAGCGCATTGGCACCGTAGCTGACCGTGTTGGGGCCGCGAAACACCTCGATGCGCTCGATATCCTCCATGGCCACCGGGATATCGCTCCAATCCACCGTGGCCAGGCCGGCGCGGTAGACCGAGCGCCCATCGATCAGCACCTGCATGCGCCGTGCATCGCTGGCGCTGGTGCCGTGGTAATTCACTGAGACCTGGTTACCGCTGGTGTAGCCGACCATCATCCCCGGGACCAGCCGCAGCAGTTCCGAAATGTCCCGGGCGCCGCTGGCCTTGATCAGCTCACTGTCGATCACCGTCATGCTGCCGGGCACGGCGGCGGCCGATTGCTTGAGGCGCGTGGCGGTCAAGACCTGCGGCAGCGGCTGGCTGTCGAGGAATAGATCGTCGGCTTGCGCGCAGGTAGCGCACGCCAGCATCAATAACAGTGATGAGCGAGGAGGGGGGCCTAGATACACGGCACGGCCTTGTTAATTGCGGATAGCCGCCCATGTTAACCGAGGCGCGGCTATTTGCCAGTCGTAGGACTTGCAATTACTTCGCACCTCCATGGCATTTTCCGACAACCCCGCGAATTGATACGGGGGCTGGCCGCAAGCCGGGCGCCCCGTATAATGCCGCCATCGCCACTGGTATGGATTAACGGATTGCATATGACTGAACAGCGCCCTATTGCGGTCCTGGGAGGCGGAAGTTTTGGTACCGCCGTGGCTAACCTGCTGGCCGAGAACGGCCACGCGGTGCGCCAGTGGATGCGCGACCCCGAGCAGGCCGAAGCCATTCGCGTGCATCGCGAAAACCCCCGTTACCTTAAAGGTATCAAGATTCATCCTGCCGTCGAGCCGGTGACCGACCTGCTGGAAACCCTCACGGCCTGCGACCTGTGCTTCGTCGCGCTGCCTTCCAGCGCCTTGCGCTCGGTATTGGCGCCCCACGCCGAACGCCTGGCCGGCAAACTGCTGGTCAGCCTGACCAAGGGCATCGAGGCCCACACCTTCAAGTTGATGAGTGAAATCCTCACCGAAATCGCCCCTCAGGCGCGCATTGGCGTGCTGTCCGGGCCGAACCTGGCGCGGGAAGTTGCCGAGCACGCATTGACCGCCACCGTGGTCGCCAGTGAAGACGAAGCCTTGTGCGAGCGCGTCCAGGCGGTGCTGCATGGCCGTACCTTCCGGGTCTACGCCAGCGGCGATCGCTTCGGCGTCGAATTGGGCGGGGCGTTGAAAAACGTCTACGCGATCATTGCCGGCATGGCCGTGGCCCTGGGCATGGGCGAAAACACCAAGAGCATGCTGATCACCCGGGCTCTGGCCGAAATGACGCGTTTTGCGGTGAACCAGGGGGCCAACCCCATGACCTTCCTCGGCCTGGCGGGCGTGGGTGACTTGATCGTCACCTGCTCATCGCCTAAAAGCCGCAACTATCAGGTCGGGTTTGCCTTGGGCCAAGGGCTGAGCCTGGACGAGGCGGTGACCCGTCTGGGCGAAGTGGCCGAAGGGGTCAACACCCTCAAGGTCTTGAAGGCCAAGGCCCAGGAAGTGGGCGTATATATGCCGCTGGTCGCCGGGCTGCACGCGATCCTGTTCGAAGGGCGCACCTTGAACCAGGTCATCGAGTTGCTGATGCGGGCCGAGCCCAAGACCGATGTCGACTTTATTTCCACCAGTGGTTTCAACTGAGGAACGCGTCATGAACGATCCCAAAGCTGCCCCTCCTTACGAGTCGATTGTCTTGCGCATCCTGTGGATGCTGGTGTTTGCGCTGGTATGGCAGGTGGCGCAATTCCTGCTCGGCGCGCTGGTGGTGGTGCAATTGATTTACCGGCTGATTTACGGCGCACCCAACCTGGGCCTGATGAGTTTTGGCGACAGCCTCAGCCAGTTCCTGGCGCAGATCGGCCGCTTTGGCAGCTTTCACACCGAACAAAAGCCCTGGCCGTTTGCCGATTGGCCAACCCCGCGTGCGCCCGAAGGTGAAGCGGCCCACAGCGTACCGCCGGCACCGCACCCGGTGCGTGATGAAGAGCCGAAGCTATGAAGGTATGGATTCTGCGTCACGGTGAGGCCCAAGCGCATGCGCGCACGGACGCCGAGCGCAACCTTACCGAGCATGGGCGTGCCGAAGTCTTGCGCAGTGCTGCGCACCTGATTGGCCAGCCCTTGGGCGCCATTATTGCCAGCCCTTATGTACGGGCGCAGCAGACGGCGCAGCTGGTGCGCCATGTGCTGGAGTTTCAGGCCGATATCGTTACGGTGTCGTGGCTGACGCCCGATGGGGATGTTCGACAGGTGCTGGAGAAACTCGATACCGATGACGACGTGCTGTTGGTCAGCCACCAACCGTTGGTGGGCAGCCTGATCAGTTTTTTGCAGCATGGGCATCAGCGTCAGCCACAGCCGATGTACACGGCCAGTTTGGCGCAGCTTGAGGGGGACTTTCCGTTGGCGGGGTTGATGAGTCTGGTGGATGTGAAGAATCCCTAGGCATCGTGCGACGCTGTGGCGAGGGCGCTTGCTCCCGCGACGGCCTGCCGCCGACGCCTATCTCGCTGACACCCCGCGATCCAACTGTGGGAGCTGGTTTGCCTGCGATGACGACCTGACAGGCGACACTGTTATACCGAGTACATATCCATTCCTGCGGTAACGGCCACTTAGAGTTCCGCCCTGACTTTTGGAAAAGGACCCGGAATTCCGGCCAGCGTGGTTCGACAGGGCGCCTGAGATCAAGATCAAGAGCAGATCAAGAGCGGCTCGCTTCGCATCGTGGTTAGCGACAAGCCATTTCCTTTACCTGTGCTATACCGTCAACCAAGCAAGTGCTTGGTCGGCTGTATCTCGGATCACAAAGGAGCGCGTCCCATGCCTGTCGCTTTTCGTTTGCCGTTGCAGGTCTTCTTCGAGCGTGAAGCGCGGCACCCGCGCAAAGTCTTCCTCGTTCAGCCCATCGGCGGCGGTGAGGTGCAGGCCCTCACCTGGGGCGATGTCGGCCACCAGGCCCGTTGCGCCGCGCACTGGCTGCGCGCGCGGGAGTTGCCCCAGGGTTCGCACATTGCCTTGATTTCAAAAAACTGCGCCCACTGGATCATCGCCGACCTGGCGATCTGGATGGCCGGGCATGTGTCGGTGCCGCTTTATCCCAACCTCACCGCTGAGTCCGTCGCCCATGTGCTGACCCACTCGCAGGCGCGATTGGCGTTGATCGGTAAACTCGATGACTGGCCGGCGATGGCGCCTGGCGTTCCTGAGGGGGTGCCGACTGTCAGCCTGCCGCTGTGTCCGGAGGAGACTTTCGATTTCTGTTGGGCGGACCTGCAAGCCTGTTCACCGATCCAGGACAACCCGCTACCGGATGCCGCCAGCCTGGCCACTATTATCTACACCTCCGGTACTACTGGCCTGCCCAAGGGGGTGATGCACAGTTTCGGCGCCTTGGGGTGTGCTGCCACGCGCGGTACTGAGTTGTTTGGCCTGGGAGAGGATGACCGGTTGCTGTCGTACCTGCCGCTGTGCCATGTGGCGGAGCGAATGTTTGTGGAAATGGCGTCGATCTATACCGGGCAAACCGTTTTTTTTGCTGAGAGCCTGGAGACCTTCCTGACCGATTTGCGCAGGGCGCGGCCGACGGCCTTGTTTGGCGTGCCGCGCATCTGGACCAAATTTCAACTGGGCGTCTACGCCAAAATCCCGGAAAAAAGGCTCGATATGCTGTTAAGCCTGCCTTTTATCGGCAAGCGCGTCGGCCATAAAGTCCTCGCCGGTCTGGGGCTGGATGCGCTGCGTATCGCTCTTTCCGGCGCGGCGCCGGTGCCCGAGGCGTTGCTGCGTTGGTATCAGCGCCTGGGCCTGGATGTGCTGGAGGTGTATGGCATGACCGAAAACTGCGGCTATTCCCATGTGTGTCGCCCTGGTGGGCAAAGGCTCGGTTGGATCGGCCAGTCCTGCCCAGGTGTGCAAGTGCGCATCGACCCGTCAGGCGAAGTGCAGGTACACAGTGGCGCGACCATGCTGGGCTATTTCAAGGACCCGCAGAAAACCGCGGATACGCTCACCGCAGATGGCTTCCTGCGCACGGGTGACAAGGGCGAGCAGGACGCTGACGGTCGTCTGCGCCTGACCGGGCGCCTCAAGGAGATCTTCAAGACCAGCAAAGGCAAATACGTGGCCCCGGCGCCGATTGAAAACCGCCTGGCCGAACATGCGCGTATTGAACAGGTGTGTGTGGTCGGCGAGGGGCTCAGCGCACCGATCGGGCTGTGCGTGTTGTCGGCGCCGGGCGAGGAGCGCCACGCCCTGGGCAGTGGCCTTCAGCGTTGGCTGGCACAGGTGAATGCCGGCCTGGATAAGCATGAGCGCATGGGGCAACTGGTGGTGGTGAAAGATCACTGGGCAGTGGAAAACGGTTTTCTCACGCCGACCTTGAAGATCAAGCGCAACGTGATCGAGTCGACGTACGGGCCACAATTACAAGCGTGGAGCGCGCGCGCCGAAACCGTTCTGTGGCAGGATTAGGGCCGTAATAAAACCAACAAGGACAACCGTATGAGCCTGTGGCGTACCCAACCGAATATCGAACACCTCAACGCGATCCAGAAAAACACCATCGGTGAAATGCTGGATATTCGTTTCGAAAGCTTCGACGACGAATCCCTTACCGCCAGTATGGCGGTCGACCACCGCACCCATCAGCCCTACGGCCTGCTGCACGGCGGCGCCTCGGTGGTGCTGGCCGAAAGTGTCGGCTCCATGGCCGCCTATTTGTGCATTGATGCAAGCAAGTTCTATTGCGTGGGCCTGGAGGTCAACGCCAACCATCTGCGCGGTGTGCGCAGCGGTCGGGTGACGGCGGTGGCCAAGGCTATCCATATCGGGCGCACTACCCAAGTGTGGGATATCCGCTTGAGCAGCGACGAGGGCAAGGCCAGTTGTGTCTCGCGCCTGACCATGGCCGTGGTGCCGCTGGGTGAACAACCGCCGGCGCGATAGGCGTGGCGTGAGTGTCATCATTCCTGGCAGTTACAGTCATTGCTGTAGGGGCCGGGCATGGTGACAATCCCCCTCTGTTTTGGTTGATGGAAACTGTATGTCGCAGCACGTGTTTTTTACCCACGCCAATGGCTTCCCTTCGGCCACTTACGGCAAGCTGTTTGCCGCCCTGGCCCCGGAATATGCGGTGGCGCATCTGCCGCAGCACGGCCACGACCCCAGGTTCCCGGTGGATGATAACTGGCAGAACCTGGTGGACGAGCTGATCCACCATCTGGAGCAGCAGTCAGAGCCGGTATGGGGCGTGGGCCATTCCCTGGGCGGCGTGCTGCATTTGCACGCGGCCATGCGTTGCCCGCACCTGTACCGGGGCGTGGTGATGTTGGATTCGCCGGTGCTCACCCGCGCAGACCGCTGGGTGATCCGCGCTGCCAAGCGCTTTGGCTTTATCGACCGCCTCACCCCGGCTGGGCGCACGCTTGGCCGGCGCGAAGAATTCACCGACCTGGAGACCGCGCGCAGCTATTTCGCCGCCAAGACCCTGTTCCGTGGCTTTGACCCCGATTGCTTTGACGCGTACCTGCAACATGGTCTGCAGCAAGTGGGCGATCGCCTGCGCCTGCGGTTCGACCCAGCCACCGAAATCAGCATCTATCGCGGCGTGCCCCACACCAGCCCGGGCCAGGTGCGCCAGTTGAAGGTGCCGCTGGCCGTGGTGCGTGGCCGCCAGAGCCGGGTGGTGATGCGTCACCATGCCAGCGGCGTCGACCGCTTGCCCATGGGTGAAATGCTCACCATGCCCGGCGGCCATATGTTCCCCCTCGAACGCCCCCAGGACACCGCCACCTTGATCAAGAATCTGTTCGCCCGCTGGCAGGCCCGTGAGCGCAGTTGCGCATGAGCACGCCTGTCGAAGAGGTTCGCCTGAGCCTGCCGCATATCGAACTGGCCGCGCATCTGTTCGGGCCTGAGGACGGCCTGCCGGTGATTGCCCTGCATGGCTGGCTGGACAACGCCAACAGCTTTGCGCGCCTGGCGCCCAAGCTGCACGGCTTGCGCATCGTTGCCCTGGACATGGCCGGGCATGGGCATTCGGCGCACCGCCCGGCAGGCGCCGGTTATGCCTTGTGGGATTACGTCTACGACGTGCTGCAGGTGGCCGAGCAACTGGGCTGGAAACGTTTTGCATTACTTGGTCACTCCCTGGGCGCCATAGTCTCCCTGGTGTTGGCCGGGGCCTTGCCGGAGCGGGTGACACACCTGGGCCTGATCGACGGCGTGATCCCACCGACCGCCAGCGGCGAGAACGCGGCCGAGCGCCTGGGCATGGCGTTGCAGGCGCAATTGAGCCTGCAGGACAAGCGCAAACCCGTCTACAACAGCCTTGATCGGGCCGTTGAGGCGCGGATGAAAGGCGTGGTGGCGGTCAGCCGTGAAGCGGCGCAACTCCTGGCCCAGCGCGGTTTGATGCCGGTGCCGGGCGGTTACACTTGGCGCAGCGATAGCCGCCTGACCCTGGCGTCGCCGATGCGCCTGACCGATGAACAGGCCATGGCTTTCGTGCGAAGGGTAGGGTGCCCTACCCAGTTGGTGGTCGCGGCTGACGGCATGCTGGCGAAACATTCCGAATTGCTTTCTCAGCTACCTTTCACGGTTACCACGCTGCCAGGCGGCCATCATTTACACCTGAATGACGAGCCCGGCGCGGCTCTTGTTGCAGACTGTTTCAATCGGTTCTTCTCCACGCCTTGACTTGGCGGGGTCAACTGCCGAGGCTGGGCGGATTGAAAGGGAGTCAACCATGAACACACTCAATATCGCTGTGACCAACATTGGCCAGGGCTCACTGATCCGATGAGCCTGGGCAAAGGATGTATCCGTGCCCTTGGCATTTGCTGTTTCAGCCCCCTGGTATTTGCCGCCGACCTGCCCGGCAGCCAGGATTTACCGGCGGTAGCCCGCCAGGTTGATGCGCAAATCGTCGATTACCGCCCCGCTGAAGACAAGGAACGCATCTACCCCATGGGCGCGATTCGCAAGATCAGCGGCCAGTTGCGCTACGAAGGCCAGGCCATCGCACGCGGCCCAGCCACTGCAATCACCTATGAACTGCCCGCCGAACACAGCTCCAGCGCTGCCTTTACTGCAACGCGCGAAGCCTTGCAGGCCAAGGGCGCGCAGTTGTTGTTCTGGTGCAAGGCCCGCGATTGTGGCGAAAGCAGCCTGTGGGCCAACGAGGTGTTCGGCAACGCCAAGCTGGTGGGCGCCGACGGCCAACAGGAATACCTGCTGCTACGCCTGGCCGCCCCGCAAGACAATTCCCTGGTTGCGCTGTACGGCATCACCCGTGGTAACCGCCGCGCCTACCTGCATGTGGAGCAACTCGACGCCAGTGCGCCCTTGGGCGACCTGTTGCCCACCTCGGCCACCTTGCTGCGTGAACTCAAAAGTACCGGTGAGCTGGATTTTCCGGCGCTGGGCGCCGAACCGGATGACACCTGGCTGACCCTGATATCCCGCGCCTTGAACCTCGATACCACCCTGCGCGTCAGCCTGAGCGGGCCAAAGGCCGAGTCCTGGCGCCAGGCGCTGGTTGAGAAGGGCGTGCGCACCGCCCGTCTGGAAACCGGCAGCGGTGAAACCCAAGGACTGCACCTGCATCTGATACGCTAAGCACCACAGGGCGAACGGACCCGCGCCGTTCGCCTAAGCTCTCTTCCTACAGCCTTCTTCTCGAGATACCCGATGCTCAATAACGATCGCCTGCTGGTGCAAATCCTGCTGCTGGTGCTGTTTGGTGCCAGCTTCTGGGTCATGGCGCCGTTCTGGTCGGCGCTGTTCTGGGGCGCGGTGCTGGCCTTTGCCAGCTGGCCGCTGATGCGTTTGCTCACCCGTTGGCTCGGCGGCCGGGAATCCCTGGCCGCTGGCATCCTGACGTTGGGCTGGATGTTGCTGGTGGCGGTGCCATTGGTATGGCTGGGGTTCAACCTGGCTGACCATGTGCGTGATGCGGTGGCGCTGATCAAGGACATCCAGGTCGACGGCTTGCCCGAGGCGCCGACATGGTTGGGGTCGATACCCTTTGTCGGCGAGCGCCTGGTGGCGACATGGGACAGCATTGATCAGCAAGGCGCGGCGCTGATGGTGAGCATCAAGCCGTACCTGGGCCAGGTCGGCAATTGGTTGTTGGCGCGCAGTGCGCAAATTGGCGGCGGTATTCTTGAGCTGACCCTGAGCCTGGTCTTCGTGTTCTTTTTCTACCGTGACGGGCCGCGCCTGGCGATGTTTGTGCATCGCCTGTTGGAGCGCCTGATCGGCGAACGCGCGGGCTATTACATCGAACTGGTGGCCGGCACGGTGCAGCGAGTGGTCAATGGTGTGATCGGCACCGCTGCGGCCCAGGCGCTGCTGGCGCTGATCGGCTTTCTGATCGCCGGCGTACCGGGCGCGCTGGTGCTGGGTATCGTGACTTTCCTGCTCAGCCTGATTCCCATGGGACCGCCGCTGGTGTGGATCCCGGCCACGGCGTGGCTGGCGTGGAAGGGCGATTACACCTATGCGGTATTCCTGGGCGTGTGGGGCACGTTCGTGATCAGCGGCGTGGATAACGTGCTCAAGCCGTACCTGATCAGCCGTGGCGGCAACTTGCCGTTGGTTATCGTATTGTTGGGCGTGTTTGGCGGGTTGATAGCGTTCGGCTTTATTGGCCTGTTTATCGGCCCGACGTTGTTGGCGGTGGCCTACAGCCTGCTGACAGACTGGAGCGCGAGCCAGGCCCAGGTGCGCCGCGAAGACAAACCGTGTAACTGATGGGTGTAGGTGCGACGCCGTACCTGTGGGAGCTGGCTTGCCTGCGATAGCGTTGGGCCAGCCAACACCTCATCGACTGACACTACGCAATCGCAGGCAAGCCAGCTCCCACATTTGGATCGCGGCGCGTCAGGCAGGTGGGAGTTCTCAAACCCTCGGCAACCACATCACCGCCGTCAAACCACCGCCCGGTGTCTCCTCTAGGCTCAGGTGGCCGCCGAGTCGCTCGACGGCTTCCCTGGCAATGGTCATGCCCAAACCAACCCCTCCAGAATTGCGGTTGCGCGACCCTTCCAGGCGAAAGAACGGCTCGAACACCGCTTCGCGCTTATCGGCGGCGATTCCCGGGCCGTGGTCGATCACCCGTATCACCAGGGCGCCGCGGCTGTCGGCCAGTTCTACTCGGGCGGTGCCGGCATAGCGCAGGGCGTTGTCGATCAGGTTGTTCAGGCAGGAACGCAGGGCCATTGGCTGTACCTGCAACGGCGCACAGGTTCCAGAAAATTGCACGTCGCGGCCTTGGTCCTGGGCGTTTTCACTCAAAGATTCCACTAATGCCTGCACATCGAGCCAATGCCGTGTCTCGCTGGTGCGCTGTTCGTGCAGGTAACTCAAGGTGGCATCGAGCATGCCGATCATGTCGTCCAGGTCCTGGCGCATCTGGCCTTGCAGCTTGGGGTCTTCAATCTGTTCCAGGCGCAGCTTGAGGCGCGAGAGCGGGGTGCGCAGGTCGTGGGAGACCGCGCCGAGCATGCGGGCGCGCTGGCTGACCTGTTCGCGGATGCGCTTTTGCATCAGGTTGAAGGTGGAGGCCGCCTGGCGTGCCTCGCGAGGGCCGGACTCCACCAGGGGCGGGCTGTCGAGGTCGACGCTCAGGCGCTCGGCCGCTGCGCTCAGGCGCTGGATCGGCCGGCTCAGCAGTTTGGCGCCGTACCAGGCGGCGATGATCAGCGAGATAAATTGAAACGTCAGGGGCACCACCGGGCCGCCGAACCAGGGGCGAGGCGCCTTGCGCAAGGGCGTGAGGCTGCCGTCCGGTTGTTCGACGAACGCCGCGCGGGGCGGTGGCGGCGGGCCGTAGTGGTGAAACCAGAAGAACGCCAGCACATGGGCCAGCACAATCGCCACCAGCAACAGGCCGAACAGTCGCCCGAACAGCGTGTTGAAGGGGGCGCGCATCAACCGATATCCCGGGCGTCGAACAGGTAGCCTTCGCCGCGTACGGTCTTGATCAGTTGCGGAGCCTTGGGGTCATCCCCCAGTTTCTGACGCAGGCGCGACACCAGCAAGTCGATGCTGCGGTCGAAAGCCTCGATGGAACGCCCACGGGCCGCGTCCAGCAGCTGTTCGCGGCTCAGCACACGCCGCGGGCGTTCGATAAACACCCACAACAAACGAAACTCGGCGTTGGACAGCGGCACCACCAGGCCGTCATCGGCCACCAGCTGGCGCAGTACGCTGTTCAGGCGCCAAGTGTCGAAACGGATATTGGCCCGCTGTTCGGTGCGGTCATCACGCACCCGGCGCAGGATGGTCTGGATACGCGCGACCAGTTCCCGGGGTTCGAACGGCTTGGACATATAGTCGTCTGCCCCCAGTTCCAGGCCGATGATGCGGTCGGTGGGTTCGCAGCGGGCGGTGAGCATCAGGATCGGAATGTCCGATTCGGCGCGCAGCCAGCGGCACAATGTCAGCCCGTCTTCGCCCGGCAGCATCAGGTCGAGCACCACCACATCGAAGGTCTCCGCTTGCATGGCCTGGCGCATGGCGATGCCGTCGGTGACGCCTGAGGCGAGAATATTGAAGCGTGCCAGGTAGTCGATCAGCAGTTCGCGGATCGGCACGTCGTCGTCGACAATCAGCGCGCGGGTGTTCCAGCGCTTGTCTTCGGCGATCACCGCGTCTTTTGGCGCTTCGTTTACAGGGTCGCAAGGGGTATGCATAGCGAGGTCATCTGCCTGGTTGTGGCTGTCAGCATAGGCGCCCAGTTCCAGGGCTGGAAGTGCTGGGCGGGCGGTCATGTGCGCGAGGCTAGCCGGGCGGCGTATTGGGGGCGTGTCGTGAATGTATCGGGCTTGAAACAATTGCCTTGAATCGCCGGTATTGGGCGCTTGATCGGTATTTACCGATCATCGGATCCCGCAACGGCGCTGCTTGCGCTACAATCCGCGCCGATTTCGACTTGCCTGAGAGCCCATTCCAATGTCCGTCTGCCAGACTCCTATCATCGTCGCCCTGGATTACCCCACCCGTGACGCCGCACTGAAGCTGGCTGACCAGTTGGACCCCAAGCTTTGCCGGGTCAAGGTCGGCAAGGAATTGTTCACCAGTTGCGCGGCGGAAATCGTCGGCACCCTGCGGGACAAAGGCTTCGAAGTGTTCCTCGACCTCAAATTCCATGACATCCCCAACACCACGGCGATGGCCGTCAAAGCCGCGGCCGAGATGGGCGTGTGGATGGTCAATGTGCACTGCTCCGGTGGCCTGCGCATGATGAGCGCCTGCCGCGAAGTGCTGGAACAGCGCAGCGGCCCCAAACCGTTGTTGATCGGCGTGACCGTGCTCACCAGCATGGAGCGCGAAGACCTGGCGGGCATTGGCCTGGATATCGAGCCGCAGGTGCAAGTGTTGCGCCTGGCAGCCCTGGCGCAGAAAGCCGGCCTCGACGGCCTGGTGTGCTCAGCCCTGGAAGCCCAGGCCCTGAAAAACGCGCATCCGTCGCTGCAACTGGTGACACCGGGTATCCGTCCTACCGGCAGCGCCCAGGATGACCAGCGCCGTATCCTGACCCCGCGCCAGGCCCTGGATGCGGGCTCTGACTACCTGGTGATCGGCCGGCCGATCAGCCAGGCGGCGGATCCTGCAAAAGCGTTGGCAGCGGTCGTCGCCGAGATCGCCTGATTTTTAGAGTGAGCAAAAAATGTGGGAGCTGGCTTGCCTGCGATAGTATCAACTCGGTATCACTTAGAAACCGAGTTGCTTGCATCGCAGGCAAGCCAGCTCCCACATTTGTTTTTGTGGTGTGTCAGCTGACTTTGAGCACCAACTTCCCGAAGTTCTCGCCGTTGAACAGCTTCATCAGCGTTTCCGGGAATGTCTCCAGCCCTTCGACAATATCTTCCTTGCTCTTGAGCTTGCCCTGGGCCATCCAGCCGGCCATTTCCTGACCCGCCGCCGCGAAGTTCGCCGCGTGGTCCATCACCACAAAGCCTTCCATACGCGCACGGTTGACCAGCAATGACAGGTAGTTCGCCGGGCCTTTGACCGCTTCCTTGTTGTTGTACTGGCTGATTGCACCGCAAATCACCACGCGGGCTTTGAGCGCCAGGCGGCTGAGCACCGCGTCGAGAATATCGCCGCCGACGTTATCGAAATACACGTCCACGCCTTTGGGGCACTCGCGCTTGAGGGCGGCGGGCACGTCTTCGCTTTTGTAGTCGATGGCGGCGTCGAAGCCCAGCTCATCGACCAGGAACTTGCACTTCTCGGCGCCACCGGCGATCCCCACTACGCGACAGCCTTTGAGCTTAGCGATCTGCCCGGCGATGCTGCCCACGGCACCGGCGGCGCCGGAGATCACCACGGTGTCACCGGCTTTCGGTGCGCCGGTCTCCAGCAGAGCAAAGTAGGCCGTCATGCCGGTCATGCCCAGGGCGGACAGGTAGCGGGGCAGGGGCGCCAGCTTGGGGTCCACCTTATAGAAACCACGGGGCTCGCCAAGGAAGTAATCCTGCACGCCCAGTGCACCGTTCACGTAGTCCCCCACCGCGAAGTTCGGATGCTTCGAGGCAATCACCTTGCCTACGCCAAGGGCGCGCATCACTTCGCCGATGCCTACCGGTGGGATGTAGGACTTGCCTTCATTCATCCAGCCACGCATGGCCGGGTCGAGGGACAGGTATTCGTTGCGCACCAGCACCTGGCCGTCCTGGGGCTCGCCCACCGACACTTCCTGGTAGGTGAAGGTCTCTCGCGTGGCGGCACCGACCGGGCGTTTGGCGAGTAGAAATTGGCGGTTGGTCTGGGCGGTCATGGCAAGGACTCTTTAGAAATGGAACATGAGTGATAGACCCTCAGGGGCAGAAGGGCAAGGGTATGCGGCGCAGGCGAATGCCCGGCAATAGGCCTCGCTGATAATCAGCCGGGCGGCTTTATCACTACGATTCATGCAGCGCCAACCGGCCTTCTGATAGTGCTGATGCGCGGCTGCCAGCGTTGGCTAAACTCGCCTCACCGCAATTAACCCCATAGGACAGTTCCCATGAGCATGACGTTTTCTGGCCAAGTCGCCTTGGTGACCGGCGCCGCCGCTGGTATTGGCCGCGCCACCGCGCTGGCATTCGCCGCCGAAGGCTTGAAGGTGGTGGTCGCGGACCTTGATGTGGCAGGAGGCGAGGGCACTGTGGCACTGATCCACCAGGCCGGTGGCGAAGGGATATTTGTACGCTGCAACGTCACGCTCGACACGGACGTGCAGCAATTGATGGCACAGACCGTCGCCACCTATGGGCGCCTGGACTACGCCTTCAACAACGCCGGCATCGAGATCGAGAAGGGCAAGCTGGCAGACGGCAATCTTGATGAGTTCGATGCCATCATGGGGGTTAACG
>NZ_WKCD01000073.1:0-21781 GCF_021606625.1 Pseudomonas sp. PA-4-8C | reverse complement strand
CGCTTTTAGCTAGACTCAAATGCCAGGCATCGCGCCTGGCATTTTTTTTGGTCAGTCGAAACATCGAACCCCAAGCCTGCCCCGATGGTCTGCACCCTATACCGTTGAAACCACTCGCCGATAAAGGAGCCCCGCTGATGCCTCAAGAAATGACGCTCAACCAACGCATCGTTCTGGTCTCACGCCCTCAAGGCGCACCCACGCCGGAAAACTTTCGCCTGGAACGTGTAAGCCTGCCGGACCTGGCAGACGGCCAGGTGCTGCTCAAGACCCTGTACCTGTCTTTGGACCCCTACATGCGTGGACGCATGAGTGACGCGCCGTCCTACGCAGCCCCCGTGGAAATCGGTGAAGTGATGACCGGTGGGGCTGTCAGCCGTGTCGAGCAATCGCGCAACCCGAAATTCGAAGTGGGCGACCTGGTGGTCGGCGCCACTGGCTGGCAAAGCCACTGCATTTGCGAAGGCCATAACCTGATCCCGCTGCCCAAGGGCCTGCCGAGTCCGTCGATGGCCTTGGGCGTATTGGGTATGCCGGGCATGACGGCCTATATGGGCTTGATGGATATCGGCCAGCCCAAGGCCGGGGAAACCCTGGTGGTGGCGGCTGCGTCGGGCGCGGTGGGGTCGGTGGTGGGCCAGGTGGCCAAGCTTAAAGGCTTGCGCGTGGTGGGCATTGCCGGTGGCGCGGACAAATGCCGCTATGTGGTGGATGAGTTGGGCTTTGACGCCTGTATCGACCACAAGAGCGAAGATTTTGCCCATGAGCTGGCCCTGGCCTGCTTCAAAGGCGTGGACATCTACTTTGAAAACGTCGGCGGTAAAGTCTTCGATGCGGTGCTGCCTTTGCTCAACCCCAAGGCGCGCGTGCCGCTGTGCGGGTTGATCGCCGGCTATAACGCCCATGAAGCGCCCAGTGGCCCTGACCGTTTGCCGACGCTGCAACGCACCTTGCTGACCAAGCGGGTGCGCATCCAGGGCTTTATTGTGTTCGACGACTATGGCGACCGCCAGCCGGAGTTCCTCAGTGCCATGGCGCCGTGGGTGCGCGAGGGCAAGATCAAGTTCCGCGAGGACGTGGTCGATGGCCTGGAGCAGGCGCCCGAAGCCTTTATCGGCCTGCTCGAAGGGCGCAACTTCGGCAAGTTGGTGGTGCGCGTCGCGCAGGATTGAGTATTTGACGCTAATCCGGGGCGCGGGTATAAACCGCGTCTCGTTGTTTTGTCGGACCCTTCGCCCATGAGCTTCAGCCCCCTGATTCGCCAACTGATCGACGCCTTGCGCACTTTGCCCGGTGTCGGCCAGAAAACTGCCCAGCGCATGGCGCTGCAACTGCTGGAGCGTGATCGCAGCGGCGGCACTCGCCTGGCCCAGGCCCTGAGCCAGGCCATGGAAGGCGTGGGCCACTGCCGCCAGTGCCGCACCCTTACTGAAGAAGAACTCTGCCCGCAATGCGCCGACCCGCGTCGCGACGACACATTGCTGTGCGTGGTGGAAGGGCCGATGGATGTGTACGCCGTGGAGCAGACTGGTTATCGCGGGCGTTACTTTGTGCTCAAGGGGCATCTGTCGCCGCTCGATGGCCTGGGGCCGGAAGCCATTGGTATTCCACAACTGGTGGCGCGGATCCAAGAGCAGGGCACCTTCACTGAAGTGATCCTGGCAACCAACCCGACGGTGGAAGGTGAAGCCACGGCGCACTACATTGCCCAACTGCTGACCAATAAAGGCTTGATTACTTCGCGGATTGCCCATGGCGTACCGTTGGGGGGCGAGTTGGAGTTGGTGGATGGCGGTACCTTGGCGCATTCGTTCGCAGGCCGTAAACCCATCGCGCTCTAAATGTGGGAGCTGGCTTGCCTGCGATAGCATCACCACGGGTTACTGAAAGACCGAGGCGTCTGCATCGCGGGCAAGCCCGGCTCCCACATTGGTCTTGTGTGATGGTAAAAAATGTATTCGGCTTGATAACCAAGCAAGCGCTTGGTAAGTTCGCTCCATCCCGCCATGGAGCTTGCCGATGTCTGCCTATCAGGAATACTTCGATCCCAGCCACCAATTGGTCCGCGACAGCGTGCGCCGCTTCGTCGAGCGTGAGATGTTGCCCGGCATCGAGCAGTGGGAGGAGGCGCAAAGCTTTCCTCGCGAGCTCTACCTCAAGGCCGGTGCGGCGGGGATTCTAGGCATTGGCTACCCCGAAACCCTGGGTGGCAGCCACGAAGGCGATCTGTTCGCCAAGGTCGCTGCCAGCGAAGAACTGATGCGTTGCGGCTCCGGTGGGGTGGTGGCGGGGCTCGGCTCCCTGGATATCGGCCTGCCGCCCATCGTCAAATGGGCCCGGCCCGACGTGCGTGAGCGCATAGCGCCTCTGGTGCTGGCTGGCGAAAAGATCATCGCCCTGGCGGTCACCGAGCCCAGCGGCGGCTCAGATGTGGCCAACCTGCAAACCCGCGCAGTGCGTGAGGGCGAGCATTACCGCGTGAGCGGCGCCAAGACCTTTATCACCAGCGGCATTCGCGCTGATTTCTACACCGTGGCCGTGCGCACAGGCGGGCCGGGCTTTGGCGGCATCAGCCTGCTGCTGATCGAAAAAGACACCCCCGGTTTTACCGTCGGCCAGCCACTGAAGAAGATGGGCTGGTGGGCGTCGGACACCGCCGAGTTATTCTTCGACGATTGCCGCGTGCCCGTGGGCAATCTTATCGGCGTCGAGAACATGGGCTTTGCCTGCATCATGGGCAACTTCCAGAGCGAGCGTCTGGCCTTGGCCTTGATGGCCAACATGACCGCGCAACTGGCCTTGGAGGAAAGCCTCCAGTGGGCCGCCCAGCGTGAAGCATTCGGCAAACCCATCGGCAAATTCCAGGTGCTCAAGCATCGCCTGGCGGAAATGGCTACCGCGGTGGAGGTTTCCCGTGAGTTCACCTATCGGCAGGCTGCGAAGATGGCCGCTGGCAAGAGTGTGATCAAAGAGATTTCCATGGCCAAGAACCTGGCCACCGATACCGCTGATCGAGTGACGTATGACGCGGTGCAGATACTGGGTGGGCAGGGGTATATGCGTGGCAGCCTGGTGGAGCGGCTGTATCGTGATAACCGGATTCTGTCGATTGGTGGCGGGACGCGTGAAGTGATGAATGAGATCATCAGTAAGCAGATGGGGTTGTAAACCGGGGTGTTCTTTCGGGCCTCATCGCGGGCAAGCCCGGCTCCCACAGGGGAATGCATTCCAAGGTGGGAGCCGGGCTTGCCCGCGATGACGGCAGTACTGACGACGCTTATCTCTCAGTCAGCCCAAACTGCGTCAGGCAAAACGTCGGAATCCCCATGTCTGCCAAACGCTGCGAGCCACCCAGCTCTGGCAAATCAATAATCGCCGCAGCCTCAAAAATCTTTGCCCCCATGCGCCGCACCAGGTTCGCCGCCGCAATCAGGGTGCCGCCGGTGGCGATCAGGTCATCGAACATCAGCACAGAATCGCCTTCGCACAGGCTGTCGGCGTGCACTTCCAGGAAGGCTTCGCCGTACTCGGTCTGGTAACCCTCGGCCAGCACGTCCGCCGGCAGCTTGCCTTGCTTGCGAAACAGGATCAGCGGCTTGTTGAGCTGGTAGGCGATGATCGAGCCGATCAGGAAGCCACGGGCATCCATCGCACCGATATGGGTGAAGTCGGCTTCGACATAGCGTTGGGCAAAGCTGTCGGCTACCAGGCGCAAGGCGCGGGGCGATTGGAACAGCGGCGTGATGTCACGGAAGATCACCCCAGGCTTGGGGAAGTCGATGACGGGGCGAATCAGGGATTTGATGTCGAACGAATCAAAGGTCATCGTCGAGGAGTCCAGGGCGGAAAACGGACCCGAAGTATACCTGCGGCCTCGCCGATTGGCGCGGCCGCAGTCTGGGTCAGATCTCCAGAGAACCGCCAGCCAATGCACACAGCTGAATCGGGTCGAGGATATGCACCTCTTTACCTTCTGCGGCAATCAACTGGTTCTGCTGGAAGCGGGTAAACACGCGGGACACGGTCTCCACTGCCAGGCCCAGGTAATTGCCGATCTCATTGCGCGACATGCTCAGGCGGAACTGGTTGGCCGAGAACCCACGGGCACGGAAGCGCGCCGACAGGTTGACCAGGAACGTGGCGATGCGCTCATCGGCGGTTTTCTTCGACAGCAGCAGCATCATTTGCTGGTCGTCACGAATCTCGCGGCTCATCACGCGCATCAATTGGCGGCGCAACTGCGGCAGTTGCAGGGCCAACTCATCCAGGCGCTCGAAAGGGATTTCGCACACCGACGTGGTTTCCAGGGCCTGGGCCGACACCGGGTGAATCTCAGTGTCCATCCCCGACAGCCCGACCAACTCACTGGGCAGGTGGAAACCGGTGATTTGTTCTTCGCCGCCATCGCTGAGGCTGAAGGTCTTCAATGCGCCCGAACGTACTGCATAGACGGAATCAAACTTGTCGCCCTGGCGAAACAGAAACTCGCCTTTTTTCAGCGGGCGGCCGCGTTTGACGATGTCGTCCAGCGCATCCATGTCTTCCAGATTCAATGAAAGTGGCAGGCAGAGGGGAGCCAGGCTGCAATCCTTGCAATGGGCCTGGCTGTGAGCGCGCAGTTTGACTGGCTCGGACATTTCTTAAATCCTTGTGGGAAAACACACATAAGACGTAAGGGTAACGCACTGGGGGGCACGGAGGCCAGCGTGTACAAAAAACCGATCGGTATATAAAGATTTGGCTAAAACCGCCGATAGTACTGCTATCGACTACAAATACGGCGGCTCAAACCATGTTAGCCCTCACTGCTCAACTCGCTTCGCGCACTCAGATCCAGGCACTGCCCGAACCCAAGAAGGCTGCCGAACCCGATGTTGCCGCGATCCCGACGACGGACGAAGCCAAGCCTGCTGTTTCGGTGACCATTTCCGGCGCCGCGATGAAAGCTGCTGCGGCGGAAAAAGCCTCAAACAGTGACATCGACGAAAGCGGCCTGGCGGACAACGTCAAGAACCTACTGAAGATGATCCGTGAGATCAAAAAACAGATCGCCGAGAAACAGGCCGAGATGGCTGCGGTAATGGCCGACAGAAATCTCAGCCCTGAACAGGCCCGTGCCCGACTCTCCGGGCTGCAGTCAGCGTTGAGCGCACTGCAAGCCAGCTTGACTAGCGCCCAGGCGTCCCTGACCAAGGCGATGAAAGACATGAGTGCCGGTGATGCAGTCAAGGCCGCCAGCTTGGCCATGAAATAAGGGCCTTTAGATAACCCGCGAAAACCGTTGCCTGTTCTGGTGCTCCAGGTAGGCATCGAACACCATGCACACCGAGCGCACCAGCAAGCGCCCGGCCGGCAGCACGCGAATGCCCTGGACGTCGAGTTCAATCAAGCCATCGTCAGCCATGGTCTGCAATTGTGGCCATAGCTCGGCAAAGTAGCCGCGAAAATCGATGTTGTACGCCTGTTCGATCCCCTCGAATGCCAGGTTGAAATTACAGATCAGTTGCTGGATCACGTCCCGGCGCAAGCGGTCGTCGGTGGTGCAGACCAAGCCGCGGCTGGTCGCCAACTGCGCGCCCGCCAAAGCGTTCTGATACTGGTTCAGGTCGCTGCTGTTCTGGCAATACAGGTCGCCGATCTGGCTGATCGCCGACACCCCCAACCCAATGAGGTCGCAGTGCCCGTGGGTGGTGTAACCCTGGAAATTGCGCTGCAGCTTGCCTTCTTCCTGGGCCACCGCCAGTTCGTCGTCCGGCAGGGCAAAGTGGTCCATGCCGATGTAGCGGTAACCGGCCTGGGTCAGTTGTTCGATGGTGGTTTGCAGCATCAGCAGTTTTTCTGCCGGCGAGGGCAGGTCGTCGGTGTTGATCCGCCGTTGGGGCATGAAGCGTTCCGGCAGGTGCGCGTAGTTGAACACCGACAGGCGGTCAGGCTGCAAGCGGATGACTTCTTCCACGGTGCGCGCAAAGTTCAACGGCGACTGCTTGGGCAGGCCGTAGATCAGGTCGATATTGATCGAGCGAAATTGCAAGGTGCGCGCTGCATCGATCACGGCGCGGGTTTCTTCCAGGCTTTGCAGGCGATTGACCGCCCGTTGCACCTCGGGGTCGAGGTCTTGCAGCCCAATGCTCACGCGGTTGAAGCCCAGTTCGCGCAGCAGGCCCATGGTGGCCCAGTCGGCTTCGCGCGGGTCGATTTCGATGCCGTAGTCGCCCGAGTCGTCCTCCAGCAAATTGAAATGCTGGCGCAGGCATTTCATCACCTGGCGCAGTTCATCGTGGCTGAGAAAGGTTGGCGTACCGCCGCCGAAATGCAGTTGCTCCACGGGCTGCTGCGGGTCGAGGTGGCAGGCCACCAATTGGATTTCCTGCTCCAGGCGCTGCAGGTAGGCCTGGGCGCGGCCACGGTCCTTGGTGATCACCTTGTTGCAGGCGCAGTAGTAGCAAATGTTGGCGCAGAACGGCACATGCACATACAGCGACAGTGGCCGCACGGCCTTGCGGCTGTCACGCAGGGCGTGGAGCAGGTCGAAGGTGCCGACCTGGCTGTCAAATTGTACGGCGGTGGGGTAGGACGTGTAGCGCGGCCCCGCCAAGTCGTAGCGGTGAATCAGATCTGTGTCCCAACGAATGGCGTCGAGCATGCGGGCGGTCCCCCGGATTGGCTAGTGGGCCGAGTCTAGGGGCAGGGCGGTGCAGGCATCTTGATTTGCATCAACGGGGAGCGGCGCTATGCCACAGGGCCTGTTAATGCCCCATGAGCCAGTGCTGGTGGGGGCCAGGCAAGGTCCAGAGACCGAAGATCATCACCAGCACGCCACCGGCCACACGCACGCTGCGCTTGCGCAATAACGCCGTCACCCGTTCGGCGGCCAGCCCGGTGGCCAGCAGCACCGGCCAGGTGCCCAGCCCGAACGCCAGCATCAGCAAGGCGCTGTCCAGTGCATTGCCCTGGCTCGCCGCCCATAGCAGGGTGCTGTAGACGAGCCCGCACGGCAACCAGCCCCACAGCGCGCCCAGCAGCAAGGCTCGCGGCAGGCTGGACACCGGCAGCAAACGGTTGGCCACCGGCTGCAGATGCCGCCACAGGCCGCGTCCCAGGCTTTCGATACGGGTGAGGCCGCTCCACCAGCCGGCCAGGTACAGGCCCATACAGATCAGCAGCAGCCCGGCAAGCACTCGCATGAACATCGCCGCCGGGCTGTTGGCCACTGCCCAGCCGGCCAGGCCGATTAGTAAGCCGGCGGTTGCATAGCTGAGGATGCGCCCCAGGTTATACGCCAGCAGCAGGCGAAAACGGCGGCTGCGTTGTTCCTTGGGGATCGCCAGGGTCAACGCGCCCATCAGTCCGCCGCACATGCCCAGGCAATGGCCGCCGCCGAGCAGGCCGAGGATCAGCGCCGAGACCAGCAAGGGCGCCAGCTCAAGCATGAGGGGGCTCTTTGGGCGGCTGCTCGGGGCTGTTGGCTTCGTCGATGGCGGCCAGGTGGTTCGGGTCCTGGTCGTCGAACAGCACGCTGTGGGCCGGGCCATCGAGGTCTTCGTATTGGCCGCTGTCCACGGCCCAGAAGAAGATGTAGATGGCCACACCCACTAATAGCAGTGCCGCCGGAATCATCACGTAGAGAGCTGGCATCTGTACTCCATGCCCGCGCGGCTCAGGCCGGCAGCGGGCGGGTTAGTGGGGCGGTGCCCGGGGCTTGCGCGCTCGGCAGGCGAGTCAGGCGCAACGCGTTGAGCACCACGGTCAACGAACTGATGGACATGCCGATCGCCGCCCAGATCGGCGTGATCCAACCCAGGGCGGCAAACGGCAGCATAAGCCCATTGTACAACCCGGCCCACAACAGGTTCTCGATGATCACCCGGCGAGTGCGCCGCGCCAGGCTGAAGGCCTGCACCAGCGCATCCAGGCGGTTGGACAACAGCACCGCATCGGCGCTGGTTTTCGCAAGGTCGGTGGCCGAGCCCATCGCCACACTGATATCGGCAGCGGCCAGCACTGGCACATCATTGACCCCATCGCCGAGCATCAACACTTTGCGACCTTCTTTGTGCAGGTTTTGCAGTACCTGCAGCTTGTCGTCAGGGCGCAGGCTGCCGTGGGCTTCGTCGATACCCAGCTCAGAAGCGACACTGGCCACCATCGGCGAACTGTCCCCCGAGAGTAGCAGCGTGCGCCAGCCCCGCGCCTTGCATGCGGCGAGCAAGGCGGGTGCGTCGCTGCGCAGGCGGTCATCCAGTACGAACCAGGCCAGGGCACCGCTGTGGTCGCCCAGCAGCAGCCATTGCCCGGCCTCGTCCGGCGAGGCGGGAATCGCGCAGCCACTGAGTTCACAGACAAAACCCGGCTGGCCGATGCGCAACAGACGTTCTCCCACACGACCTTCCAGGCCCAGGCCTGGAGTGCTCAGCACTTCATCAGCGGCCAGCGGCGCACGGCCGAAGGCACGGGCAATCGGGTGTTCGGAACGGTTCTCCAGGGCGGCGGCAAGGCCCAGGCATTGGTCGCTGTCCAGCGCACTCAAGGGCCGAATGGCGCGCAACGCCAGGCGCCCTTCGGTGAGGGTGCCGGTCTTGTCGAAAATCACCGTATCAATCTGGTTCAGGCCCTCGAGCACATGGCCGCGGGTCAGCAGCAACCCGAGACTGTGCAAGGTGCCGGTGGCGGCAGTGAGCGCGGTGGGCGTGGCCAGCGAGAGGGCGCACGGGCAGGTCGCCACCAGCATCGCCAGTACAATCCAGAACGCTCGGGATGGGTCCAGCTCCCACCACAGCAGGCCGATCAGCGCGGCGGCGATCAGCGAACACAACAAGAACCACTGCGCAGCGCGGTCGGCGATTTGCGCCAGGCGCGGCTTCTCGGCCTGGGCGCGCTCCAGCAGGCGCACGATGGCGGACAAGCGCGTGTCATGCCCCAGGGCGCGCACTTGGACGGTGAGCGCGCCTTCGACATTCAGCGTGCCGGCCGTGACGCTGTCACCCGTACGCCGAGGTTGCGGCAGGTACTCGCCGGTCAGCAGGGATTCATCGATGCTGGATTGGCCGTCGAGAATTACGCCATCCGCCGGCAGCACCGCACCGGGATGCACCAGCACACGATCACCCAGCGCCAACTCGCTGAGCAGGATGCGTTCGCTCTGTCCATCATCCTTGAGGCGCAAGCAGGAGGCGGGCAACAGGTTGACCAGTTGGGCAGTGGCTGCGGCAGTGCGCTCCCGGGCGCGGCGCTCAAGGTAGCGCCCGGCCAGCAGGAACAGGGCAAACATGCCCACGGCATCGAAATACAACTCGCCTACGCCAGTGATCGCGGTCCAGATGCCGGCCAGGTACGCGCCGCCAATCGCCAGGGACACCGAGACGTCCATGGTCAGGTGCCGTGTGCGCAAGTCACGCAGGGCGCCTTTGAAGAAGGGCGCGCAGCTGTAGAACACGATGGGCGTGGTCAGAAACATCGCCACCCAGCGCAGGATGACGTGCAATTCCGGGCTCAGGTCGATATTGAATTCCGGCCAGGTGGCCATGGTTGCCATCATGGCCTGGAACCACAGCAAACCAGCGACCCCCAGTTGTCGCAGGGCCAGGCGGTTTTCGCTGGCTAATTGTTCGGCGGCGCGGTCGGCCTGGTAAGGGTGGGCGGCGTAACCGATATGGCGCAGCTCGCTGAGCAGTTGGCTCAACGGCAATTGCCCATCGGCCCAGCGCACGTGCAGGCGGTGGTTGGACAGGTTCAATCGCGCTTCGGCCACGGCAGGCAGGCTGCGCAGGTGTTTCTCGATCAACCAGCCGCAGGCGGCGCAACTGATGCCTTCCATCAGCAGGGTGGTTTCGGCCAGGTCGCCTTGATGGCGCACAAAAGGTTTTTGCACATCGGCGCGGTCGTACAGCGTCAGTTCGTCCACCAATTGCACGGGCAGCGCCTCGGGGTTGGCCGAGGCTTCGCTGCGGTGTTGGTAATAGTTTTCCAGCCCGCCGGCCACTATCGCCTCGGCCACGGCCTGACAGCCCGGGCAGCAGAGTTCACGGCGTTCGCCCAGGATCTGGGCGGTGAACCGGCTGCCGGAGGGGACGGGTAGGGCGCAGTGGTAGCAGGGGGTGGGTTGGGTCATTGCTCAGTTCCGCAGATCGTTCCCACGCTTTGCGTGGGAATGTTGCCCGTGACGCTCTGCGTCACAAAGCGGACGCAGAGCGTCCAGCAAGGCGTTACCACGCAGAGCGTGGGAACGATCATCGTCTACTTCTTCAGGTCTTCAGCGCCCTGCAACGGTTCGTCACCCAGCAGCAAGTCCTTGTCGTGGCTGACCTCTTCTTCTTCGAACAGGCGCCAGGTGTTGCCGCCCTCCACGCCAAGCAGTTCCACGAAACGGCGACCTTCGACCTTGTCGGTGACCTGGCCGATGTAGCGGCCTTGCTCACTGTCGCTGCGGGTGAGGTTGATCTTGCGATCCTTCTCTGGCTGGGTCGGGGAGATAAGGTTCAGCTCCAGGGTTTTCGGATTGCTGTAGCCAGTCAGTTGCAGCTCGACCTCGCCGGTCAGTTCGTCCAGGTGCAGCTTGCCGCGCAGTTGCAGGGTCTGGGCCAGGCGTTCGCGGTCCAGGGAACGGTTGATGCCTTTGCCGGCCTCGTAGTAGTTGTCGTTGACCAGGTTGTCCGGGTTATTCACCGCGATGGTCACCATGGACAAGGTCAGGGTCACCGAGCAGGCCAGGATCGCGATGATGATCCAGGGCCAGAGGTGCTTGTACCAAGGGCTGGCGGCAGTAGTTGCGGGCATGCGTGTGTTCCCTGTTAACGGACTTGTGGGCCGATGAATCGGCTCTTGGCTTCAATATGGACGCTGGTGTCATCGGCGTCTTCGAGGATGAAGGTCACCTCGTTGGTGCTCGACGGCAACTGCTCCGGCGCACTCGACAACTCCACTGGCATGCTGACGATATCGCCGGCGGCCACTTTGATTTCGCGCCGGCCTTGCAGCTTGAGGTCGGGCAGCCCAGCGGCGTCGAGCACGTAGGTGTGGTCGCGCTGGTCTTTGTTCATGATCTTCAGGCTGTAGACGTTTTCGATGCGCCCTTCGGCGTTCTCGCGGTACAGCACGCGGTCCTTGCTGACGTCGAAACCCACCAGCGAGCGCATGAAGAAGGCCGCCACCAACAGGCTGATCATCGCCAGCAACACCAGGGCGTAACCGATCAGGCGCGGGCGCAGCTTATGGGTTTTCTGCCCCGACAGGTTGTGTTCGGTGGTGTAGCTGATCAGGCCGCGTGGGTACTCCATCTTGTCCATGATGTTATCGCAGGCATCGATACAGGCGGCGCAGCCGATGCATTCGATTTGCAGCCCGTCGCGGATATCGATACCGGTAGGGCACACCTGCACGCACATCGTGCAGTCGATGCAGTCGCCCAGGCCTTGGGCCTTGTAGTCGGTACCCTTTTTACGTGGGCCACGCACTTCGCCACGGCGCGGGTCATAGGACACGATCAAGGTGTCCTTGTCGAACATCACACTCTGGAAGCGCGCATAGGGGCACATGTAGATGCACACCTGCTCACGCAGCCAGCCGGCGTTGCCGTAGGTGGCGAGAGTGAAGAAACCCACCCAGAAATATGACCAGCCATCGGCCTGGCCGGTGAAGAAATCGAATACCAGTTCGCGGATCGGTGAAAAGTAGCCGACGAAGGTGATGCCGGTGGCAAAGCCGATCAGCAGCCACAGGCTGTGCTTGCTGAACTTGCGCAGGAACTTGTTGGCGCTCATCGGCGCCTTGTCGAGCTTGATGCGCTGGTTGCGGTCGCCTTCGGTGACCTTTTCGCACCACATGAAGATCCATGTCCATACGCTTTGCGGGCAGGTATAGCCGCACCACACGCGCCCGGCGTACACGGTGATAAAGAACAGGCCAAATGCCGCCACAATGAGAATGCCCGAGAGCAGGATGAAATCCTGGGGCCAGAACGTTGCACCGAAAATAAAGAACTTACGCTCCGGCAGGTTCCACCACACCGCCTGGTGACCGCCCCAGTTCAGCCACACGGTGCCGAAGTAGAGCAGGAACAGAGCGGCACCGCCGACCATGCGCAGGTTGCGGAACAAGCCAGTGAAGGCGCGGGTGTAAATCTTCTCTCTCGAAGCGTAGAGGTCGACGGTCTTGGCAGGCGGGGTAACGTTATGTACCGGTATCTGGTCGCTCATCATTGCATCCCACGGCGGTGGAGATTTGCCTCGGCCAGTACGTGCCAACCGGGGTCAAATTAAGGGTGTTGCAGTGGCCTAATGATACGCCCCCGAGGGTGTGCAAAGGGTGCGACCTTTGGTCGCGTTGGGGGAAATCAATTGATGGTGTACGTGACCTGGATCAATTGACTTGGCAAGTATGGACGGTTTTTGCCAGTAAGCCGGTCATTCGTCCCATGGATTGAGCAGTGGCACGCCACTCGATTTGAAGTCGCTGACGTTGCGCGTGACTACGGTGAGTCCGTGAACCAGCGCGGTTGCGGCAATCAATGCATCGCTTTCGTTGGCTTGGTCGGGTACATGCAAGTGCGCGCAACGCAACGCGACTGCTGCATCGACGGGCAGGATTCTGGCATCGAAGGCGGGCATTACATGACGCTTGAGCCAGGTTCTCAACACCTTCCCCTGAACCGGGTCTCGCCGTTCAATTCGCAGGACTCCGGTTTCCAGTTCCTTCAGCGTGATCGCCGAAATAAACATGCGCGGCGCTACTACGCTTTTTGCCCAAGCCACGACATTTGCATCAGCCTGAGGTTTACGCAGTTCAGAGATCACATTTGTGTCGAGTAGATACATCAAGAAAAGTCCACGGGTCGATGAATGATCACGGCACGTTCGGTTTCGAAGTCGATATCGGCCGCTTCCGGCATCACCAACAGGTCGACAATGTCGGCGTTCAGACCTGTCAGCTTCTGGTACTCCTCAATGCTTAGCAGTACATGGGCAGGCTTGCCGCGATCAGTGATAAAAACCGGCCCTTTGCGGGCGGCTTTTTTGGCACCACTTGTGTCTTGATTGAATTCGCGGCTGGAAATGGTCGTGATGGTCATGGGGTAGGCCCCCTTCGCTGGACTTAATGTAGTTACGTTACTACTTGGCGAGTGCGCGCGGCAAGGTTGAGGTTACGAACGGTAGAGTTGGCTTTGCAAGGTTCGGCGCCAGAACAAAAAAGCCCCGCCAGCATTCGCTGCGCGGGGCTCCATTGTTTCAGAGGTCTTACTGCTCCTCAGCCTTCTTATCCCCATGAGACAAGCTATATACATACGCCGCAAGCAGGTGCACCTTGTCATTCCCTTGCAACTGCTCCTGCGCCGGCATCTGGCCCTGGCGGCCATAACGGATGGTCTGCTGCAGTTGCGCGAAGCTTGAGCCGTAGATGAACGCACCCGGATGCGTCAGGTCGGGCGCGCCCATGGCTGGGGTGCCTTTACCGGCCGGGCCGTGGCAGGCCACGCAGTTGGCGGCGAAGAGTTTCTCACCGTTGGCCACGTCGGCCTTGGCGCCTTCCGGCAGTTTGCGGCCGTCGAGGTTGGTCACCACAAAGGCTGCTACGTCGGCCACGCCCTGCTCGCCGATGACTTCGGCCCAGCCTGGCATCACCGCGTGGCGGCCCTTCATGATGGTTTCCTTGATGGTGTTGGGTTCGCCACCCCAGCGCCAGTCGGCGTCGGTCAGGTTGGGGAAGCCGTAGGCGCCCTTGGCGTCGGAGCCGTGGCACACCGAGCAGTTGGAGGCAAACAGGCGGCCGCCCATCTTCAAGGCTTGCGGGTCCTTGGCGACTTCTTCAATCGGCATCGACGCGAACTTGGCGAAGATCGGCCCGAACTTGGCCTCCGATCTGGCCATTTCCTTTTCCCATTCGTGTACGCCGGTCCAGCCGGTCTGTCCGTTGGCGAACGGGGTTTGCTTGTCGTTGTCGAGGTAGTTGTAGCCCGGCAGCAGGCCCTTCCAATTGCCCAGGCCTGGGTAGAGCACCAGGTAACCAAGGGCGAAGACGATTGTGCCGACAAACAGCATGAACCACCACTTGGGCAGCGGGTTGTCGTACTCCTCGATGCCGTCGAACGAGTGGCCGACGGTCTCGTCCGTCTGCTCGGTGCGCTGGCCCTTGCGGGTCGACAGCAGCAGCCAGGTCAGGGCGAAGATGGTACCCAGACTGAGGACTGTGACGTACAGACTCCAGAACGTAGTCATTCTTTGTTACTCCTAGAAGCTTGCTCGACGTGCTTGATGGCTTCGGGGTCATCTGCGAAGGGCAGCATGGTCGCGTCGTCAAACTCCGACTTGCGCCGTGGGCTGAACACCCACAACGCCAGGCCGATAAAGGCCACCATCACCACAACGGTGCCCAGGCCACGAATCATCCCGATATCCATGAAGGTCACCGTTTGCTTTTGATGATGGTGCCAAGGCCTTGCAGGTAGGCCACCAATGCGTCCATTTCGGTCTTGCCCTTCACGGCGGCGGCCGCACCGGCGATGTCTTCGTCGGTGTAGGGCACGCCCAGGGTGCGCAAGACTTCCATCTTCTTGGCGGTGTCCTTGCCGTCGAGCTTGTTTTCCACGAGGAACGGGTACGCCGGCATTTTCGACTCCGGCACGACGTTGCGCGGGTTGTACAGGTGCGCACGCTGCCAGTCATCGGAGTAGCGCCCACCCACACGGGCCAGGTCCGGGCCGGTACGTTTGGAACCCCACAGGAACGGGTGGTCCCACACGCTTTCACCGGCAACCGAGTAGTGGCCGTAGCGTTCGGTTTCGGCGCGGAAGGGGCGGATCATCTGCGAGTGGCAGCCCACGCAACCGTTGGCGATGTAGACGTCGCGGCCTTCCAGTTCAAGGGCGGTGCGTGGCTTCATGCCTTCGACCGGCTTGTTGGTCACGTCCTGGAAAAACAGCGGGACGATTTGGGTCAGGCCGCCAATGCTCACGGCGATGACCATGAAGAAGGCCAGCAGGCCGATGTTCTTCTCGACGACTTCATGCTTCATCAGTGAGCTCCCACAACGGCGATCTTGGTGGCGGCTTCGGCTTCAACAGGGTCGCTGGCACGCACGGTGCGCCACACGTTGTAGGCCATCAACAGCATGCCGCTGGCAAAGAACGCACCGCCCAAGGCACGTACGATAAAGCCCGGGTGGCTGGCTTGCAGCGCTTCGACGAAGGAGTAGGTGAGGGTGCCGTCATCGTTGATCGCACGCCACATCAAGCCCTGGGTGATGCCGTTGACCCACATCGAGGCGATGTAGAGCACGGTGCCGATAGTGGCCAGCCAGAAGTGCGCATTGATCAGCCCGACGCTGTGCATCTGCGCGCGGCCGAACAGTTTGGGGATCATGTGGTACAGCGCGCCGATGGAGATCATCGCCACCCAACCGAGAGCGCCAGCGTGCACGTGGCCGATGGTCCAGTCGGTATAGTGGGACAGCGAGTTGACGGTCTTGATCGCCATCATCGGCCCTTCGAAGGTCGACATGCCGTAGAACGCCAAAGACACCACCAAAAACCGCAGGATCGGGTCGGTGCGCAGCTTATGCCAGGCGCCCGAGAGGGTCATCATGCCGTTGATCATGCCGCCCCAGCTTGGTGCCAGCAGGATGATCGACATCGCCATGCCCAGGGACTGTGCCCAATCCGGCAAGGCGGTGTAGTGCAAGTGGTGAGGGCCGGCCCAGATGTACAGGGTGATCAGCGCCCAGAAGTGCACGATGGACAGGCGATAAGAATAGATCGGACGCTCGGCCTGCTTGGGCACGAAGTAGTACATCATCCCCAGAAAGCCGGTGGTGAGGAAGAAGCCTACGGCGTTATGGCCGTACCACCACTGGATCATCGCGTCCGTCGCACCGGAGTAGGCCGAGTAGGACTTGAACAGGTTCACCGGCAGGGAGGCGTGGTTGACGATGTGCAGCATCGCCGTGACCACGATAAAGGCGCCGTAGAACCAGTTGCCCACGTAGATGTGCTTGGTCTTGCGCTTGACGATGGTGCCGAAGAACACCAGGCCGTAGGTCACCCACACGATGGCAAGCAAAATGGCGATCGGCCATTCCAGCTCGGCGTATTCCTTGGTGGTGGTGTAGCCCAGGGGCAGGCTGATGATGGCGCCGACGATGACCGCCTGCCAGCCCCAGAAGGTGAAGGCGGCAAGGCCATCGGAGATCAGTCGCGTCTGGCAGGTGCGCTGCACGACATAGTAGGAGGTGGCAAACAGTGCACATCCGCCGAAGGCGAAGATCACCAGGTTGGTGTGCAGCGGGCGCAGGCGGCCGAAGGTCGTCCAGGGCAGGTCGAAATTCAATTGCGGCCAAACCAGTTGCGAGGCGATGAACACCCCGAGCCCCATGCCAAGGATCCCCCAGACCACCGTCATGATGGCGAACTGGCGGACTACCTTATAGTTATAAGCAGTCGGACTGATTGCTGTGCTCATTCTAAGGTTCCACGGTTTAGGTTTTTTTATAGGTAAAATCGGTCGCAAGTATGTAGAAAGCGAGGGGCCATTGCAACGCAATGGCTGACCTGGATCAATGCGTTCCACGCCAGATTCTGCGCCCTTTCCATGTTTGGCGTAGGGACAAAATCCAAAATAGAAAGCTGATCGAGTGGACAGGAAATTTCAGGGGCGCAACGGCTACCGTCGCGTAGGCCAGGAATGGTCCACTGTGGGAACAAGCGTAGACCCGAATAGGAGGAGGGGAAAGGTGGGCTTGGAAGGGGTGCGACACTTGGTCGCGCAAATGAAAACAACACCGGATCCCTGTAGGAGCGAGCTTGCTCGCGAAGAACCTGAGGGCACCACGCTTATCCAGTATAAACGCGGCGCTCTGAAGTGCTTCGCGAGCAAGCTCGCTCCTACAGTGAAACGGGTTGCCGCCCCGGGCCGGGGCAGCGGTTACTCGGTCGCGCTGTCTGGCGTTGCACCTTCAGCGTTATGGGACAAGCTGTACACGTAAGCCGCCAGCAGGTGCACCTTGTCATTGCCTTGCAGCACATCCTGGGCTGGCATCTGGCCCTGGCGACCATGGCGGATGGTCTGCTGCAGCTGCGCCAGGCTGGTGCCGTAGATAAAACCGGCAGGCTCGGTCAGGTTAGGCGCGCCCATGGCTTCCACACCGTGGCCTTGTGGGCCGTGGCAGGCCACGCAGGTGGTGTTGAACGCGGCTTGCCCGGCTGCCAGGTCTGCGCTGTTGTCAGCAGGCAACGGCAGCTTGGCCAGGTCGTGGCGCACGTAGGCGGCGACGTTTTTCACCCCGTCCTCGCCCAGCACTTCACCCCAGGCCGGCATCGCCGCGTGGCGACCGTTCAGGATGGTGGCTTTGATAGCCTCAGCCGAGCCGCCCCAGCGCCAGTTATTGTCGGCCAGGTTGGGGAAACCATAGGCGCCCTTGGCGTCCGAACCGTGGCATACCGCGCAGTTGGAGGCGAACAGGCGACCGCCCATCTTCAACGCTTGCGGGTCCTTGGCGACTTCTTCCACCGGCATGGCCGCGAACTTGGCGAAGATCGGCCCGAACCTGGCGTCGGCCTTGGCCATTTCCTTGTCCCATTCCTTGGTCTGGGTCCAGCCGTCTTCATAGCCCGGCAGTACGCCTTTCCAGTTGCCCAGGCCCGGGTAGAGGATCAGGTAGCCGACGGCAAACACCAGGGTGCCGGCGAACAACATGAACCACCACTGGGGCAGCGGGTTGTCGTATTCCTCGATACCGTCGAAGGCGTGGCCCATGGTCTGGTCGACGCTGCCCTTGGTCTCGCCCTTGCGGGTGCCGACCAACAGCCAGGTCAGACCGATCAGGCTGCCCAGGGTCAATACGCAGATCCATGTACTCCAGAACGTAGTCATGGCCGAGTGCTCCTTGTGGCTGGCTCTGCTTGAGCGTCGGGTGGGGAAGGTTCATCGGCAAACGGCAGCAGGCGCGCCTGCTCGAATTCCGCATTGCGGCGGTTGTTGAATACCCACAGCGACAGGCCGATAAAGGCGATGGCGACCACCAGCGTGCCAAGGCCGCGGATGGTGCCTGCATCGAATTCAAATCCCATGGCTCACCTCTTGCTCTTGATGGCAGTGCCGAGCACTTGCAGGTAGGAAACCAGCGCGTCCATCTCGGTCTTGCCCTTGAGGCTGGCGACTGCGCCATTGATGTCGTCGTCGGTGTACGGCACGCCGAGGGTGCGCATCACTTTCAACTTGGTCTCGGTGTGGCTGCTGTCGACGGCGGCGGTGACCAGCCAGGGGTAGGCCGGCATTTTCGACTCCGGCACCACGTTGCGCGGGTTGTACAAGTGCGCGCGGTGCCAGTCGTCCGAGTAGCGTGCGCCGACGCGGGCCAGGTCCGGGCCGGTACGTTTGGAGCCCCACAGGAACGGGTGGTCCCACACGCTTTCGCCAGCCACCGAATAGTGGCCGTAGCGCTCGGTCTCGGCGCGGAACGGGCGGATCATCTGCGAGTGGCACTGCACGCAGCCTTCGCGGATGTAGATGTCGCGGCCTTCCAGTTGCAGCGCGGTGTAGGGCTTCATGCCTTCGACCGGCTTGTTGGTCACGTCCTGGAAGAACAGCGGGACGATCTGGGTCAGGCCACCGATGCTCACGGCAAGCACCATCAGCAGCATCAACAGGCCGACGTTCTTTTCAATCGTTTCGTGTTTCATCATCGACTCCTCAGGCCATTTGCGCGGCAGCGGTGACTTCGGCAGGTTGCGCCGAACGCACGGTGCGCCATGTGTTGTAAGCCATCAGGAACATGCCGCTGAGGAAGATCGCACCGCCCACCAGACGCACGATGAAGCCTGGGTGGCTGGCCACCAGGGTTTCGACGAAGGAGTAGGTGAGGGTGCCGTCTTCGTTGACCGCACGCCACATCAGGCCCTGGGCGATGCCGTTGACCCACATCGACGCGATGTAGAGCACGGTGCCGATGGTGGCCAGCCAGAAATGCGCGTTGATCAGGCCGAGGCTGTACATCTGCTCGCGACCGAAGATTTTCGGGATCATGTGGTACAGCGCGCCGATGGAGATCATCGCCACCCAGCCCAGCGCGCCGGCGTGTACGTGGCCGATGGTCCAGTCGGTGTAGTGGGAGAGGGCGTTGACGGTCTTGATCGCCATCATCGGGCCTTCGAAGGTCGACATGCCGTAGAACGCCAGGGAGACCACCAGAAAGCGCAGGATCGGGTCGCTGCGCAGCTTATGCCAGGCGCCCGAGAGGGTCATCATGCCGTTGATCATGCCGCCCCAGCTTGGCGCCAGCAGCACCAGTGACATCACCATGCCCAGGGACTGCGCCCAGTCCGGCAGAGCGGTGTAGTGCAAGTGGTGCGGGCCGGCCCAGATGTACAGGGTGATCAGCGCCCAGAAGTGCACGATGGACAAGCGATACGAATACACCGGGCGTTCGGCCTGCTTGGGCACGAAGTAGTACATCATGCCGAGGAAGCCCGCAGTGAGGAAAAAGCCTACTGCGTTATGCCCATACCACCACTGCACCATGGCATCCGTCGCACCGCCGTACAGCGAGTAGGACTTGGTCAGGCTGACCGGGATTTCCAGGTTGTTGACGATATGCAAAATGGCCACGGTGATGATGAACGCACCGAAGAACCAGTTGCCCACATAGATGTGCTTGGTCTTGCGTTTCATGATCGTGCCGAAGAACACGATGGCGTAGGCGACCCAGACAATGGTGATCAGGATGTCGATCGGCCATTCCAGCTCGGCGTATTCTTTGGAGCTGGTGTAGCCCAGTGGCAGGCTGATCGCGGCCAGCAGGATCACAAGCTGCCAGCCCCAGAAGCAGAACGCGGCGACTTTCGGCGCGAACAGCTGCGTCTGGCAGGTGCGTTGCACCGAGTAAAAGGAGCTGGCGAACAGCGCACAGCCACCGAACGCGAAGATCACCGCGTTGGTGTGCAAAGGGCGCAGGCGGCCGAAGCTGGTCCAAGGCAAATCGAAGTTGAGCGCAGGCCAAACCAATTGGGCGGCGAGAAAAACCCCGAGCCCCATGCCGACGATGCCCCACACCACCGTCATAATGGCGAATTGGCGGACCACCTTGTAGTTATAGGCGGTACTTAAAGTAGTGTTCATGGTTCCCCATCCACGGTTCAACCCAAGCAAATGCGGCACTTGGGCTGGAGTTATAGGCAGACTAAAAAGCGAGGCAAGCATGGGCAAAGAGCACAAGGCCAGTATTGACGGGGATCAATGGGCGCAGTGTGTACGGGAACATGGCTGGTTGTGGGATGTCGCCACCGGCACGACGTCGGGTGAGCCGGTCATGCTGATCCTGGCCCACGGCGCTGGCGCACCGATGGACTCGGCGTTCATGAACGACATGGCTGCACGCCTTGCCGCGCATGGCGTGAACGTGTTGCGCTTCGAGTTCCCGTACATGGCCCAGCGCCGCTTGGACGGGGGCAAACGCCCGCCGAATCCGGCGCCGAAACTGCTGGAGGCGTGGCGTGAGGTGTATGCCCAGGTGCGACGTCATGTCGCTGGGAAACTGGCGATTGGCGGCAAGTCCATGGGCGGGCGGATGGCCAGTTTGTTGGCCGATGAATTGGGCGCCGATGGGTTGGTGTGCCTGGGCTATCCGTTCTATGCGGTGGGCAAGCCAGAGAAACCCCGGGTGGAGCACTTGGCTGCGCTGAAGACGCCGACGTTGATAGTGCAGGGCGAGCGCGATGCCTTGGGCAATCGGGCGGCGGTAGAAGGTTATGACTTGTCAGACAGTATCGAGGTGATGTGGCTGGTGGCGGGGGATCATGACTTGAAGCCGCTGAAGGCTTCGGGGTTCAGCCATGAGCAGCATCTGGAGGCGGCGGCGGTGCGCGTCGCTGAGGTTCTCAGGGGTTGTTGATCGTTCCCGCGCTCCGCGTGGGAATGCAGCCCAGGACGCTCTGCGTCCCCCTCTAAAATTGTGACGCAGAGCGTCACAGGAGGCGTTCCCACGCAGAGCGTGGGAACGAGCCCGTTCAGCGGTTAAAACGCTCCACCAGCGAATACTGGGTATTGGCGGTATGCGTCAACTCTTCACTCAGTTGCGCCGAGTTCATCGCCTGCTCCGAGGTCTGGTCCGCCAACAGCGCAATGGTGCTGATATTGCGGCTGATCTCCTCGGCCACCGCGCTTTGCTCTTCGGTAGCAGCAGCAATCTGGGTGGTCATGTCGGTGATATTGGCCACCGCCTCACTGATGCCCACCAAGGCCTGGTCGGCTTCCATCACCCGCGCTACACCTTCTTCAGCCTGGCGGTGCCCGGCGTCCATGGTTTGCACGGCGGCAGCCGCCGTGTGTTGCAGCTTGGCAATCAGGGTATGGATCTGCCCGGTGGATTCGGCCGTACGCTGCGCCAGTTGGCGCACTTCATCGGCGACCACCGCGAAACCACGGCCCATCTCACCGGCACGCGCGGCTTCGATGGCGGCGTTGAGCGCCAGCAGGTTGGTCTGGTCGGCGATGCCTTTGATCACATCAACCACGCCGCCGATTTCATCGCTGTCCTTGGCCAGTTGCGTGACGGTCACACCCGTCTCGCCCACCGCCACCGACAGCCGCTGAATCGCCTCGCGGGTTTCCCCGGCGATATCGCGGCCGCGCCCGGTCAGGCGGTTGGCTTCCTGGGTGGCATCGGCGGTGCGCTGCACGTGGCTGGCCACTTCCTGGGTGGTCGCCGCCATCTGGTTCACCGCAGTGGCCACCTGTTCGGTTTCCACGCGCTGGCGTTCCAGGCCGCTGGAGCTGTTGTGCGCCAGGGTGTTGGACTGCGC
>NZ_WKCD01000072.1:0-22071 GCF_021606625.1 Pseudomonas sp. PA-4-8C | reverse complement strand
GTTCCAGACTTCGACCATTTGCAAGGCAGCGTCGAGTACAGCGGCGTCCGGCGTGTCGGAAGGGGAAGTGGTCATAGTGAAGGTCTCGGATGATTCAGGCAGTGTGGAAAGCGCTCAAAGGCGCGCTTTCCACACGGTCTGGTACGGCGTCAGTCCCGGCTTTCGCGCTCGACTGGTTTTGCTTCTTTGGCCTCAGGCTGCTTGTCGCTGGCCTGCTGCGGTGTTGGCTGCTCAGTTGGGTGCAGGCTTGGGAAGGGGAGATTAGGTATCTCGTGCATCGTGGTCGCTCCTCGCAAGGTCTGTTTTTTCAATCGCAGGTGATTCCGCGCTCTCAAAAAGCCTTGGCAGGATACAGCACCGTAAATGACAAAAAGACTTTTATCTCGACTGTCTCGCCCATTTTTCTCCTAAAAGACTGTAGGAGCGAGCTTGCTCGCGAAAAGCGTCAACGATAACTCGGTGCGTCAGGTAGCCAGCGGTGTCTGTAGGTGCTTCGCGAGCGAGCTCGCTCCTACAAGGGGCAAGTCTTAGAACGGCACCTTGCCGAGGATCATGTCGCGGTACATCACAAAATCCCCCAGCAAACTGTAAAACGGGTGCTGAAAGGTGGCGGGGCGGTTCTTTTCGAAGAAGAAGTGGCCTATCCAGGCAAAGCTGTAGCCCGCGAGCGGCAAGGCCAGCAGCAGGACCAATGAGCCTCTGCCGATGGCGTACGCGAGAATGCCGATCACCAGGGTGGTGCCGATAAAGTGCAGGCGTCGACAGGTGCTGTTGCCATGCTCGGCCAGATAGTACGGGTAGAACTCGGCAAAACTGTTGAATTTCTTGATGTTTTCCACGGTGACCGGCCCTCTGGTTGTTGTGCCGCCAACGGGTGCGCGGCGGGGAGCTTATTTGAGTCTAGAGTGAACAGTGCTAACAGCCAGTGACAATAGATGCCACTTTAGTATCCTTGGCTTCCTGGCTGCCGTTTGAGCCTGCTTTCAATAAGAAGACGCCATGAGCGAACGAACAACTTCTGCAAGCTGGGCGATGGGCATCGTCAAGGCGCTGGAAATGGATGGCCTGGATTGCAGGGCCTTGTTCAAGCAGTTGGGCCTGGATTATGCGTCCCTCACTGACCCCGATGCGCGCTTCCCGCAGGACGCCATGACCCGCCTGTGGCAGCGTGCGGTGGAGGTGTCGGGCAACCCGGCGATTGGCCTGAACATGGGCAAGGTGGTACGGCCTGCCTCGTTTCATGTTGCCGGTTATGCGTTGATGTCCAGCAACACCCTGGCCGAAGGCTTTATGCGCTTGGTGCGCTACCAGCGCATCATCGCCGAAAGCGCTGACTTGAGTTTCCGACTTTTACCCGAAGGCTATGCGTTGATTCTGACGGTGCATGGCGATCATCTGCCGCCCACCCGTCAAAGCGCCGAGGCCTCGCTGGCCAGCGCTCTGGCCCTGTGCGGCTGGCTTACCGGGCGCACCCTGCAACCGCGCAAAGTGCTGCTGCAAGGCGACCAGCCGGCGGACTTGGCGCCCTACCAACACGCCTTCCACGCGCCTTTGCAATTCAATGCACCCTATGACGCGTTGATTTTCGAGCAGGCCGACATGGAGGCGCCGCTGCCCACAGCCAATGAAGCCATGGCGCTGTTGCATGATCGCTTTGCCGGAGAATACCTGGCGCGTTTTTCCGAAAGCCGCGTGACCCACAAGGCGCGTCAGGTGCTGTGCCGCCTGCTGCCCCAGGGCGAACCCAAGCGCGAAGCGGTGGCCCAGACGTTGCACCTGTCCCAGCGCACCTTGCAGCGGCGGCTACAGGAGGAGGGCACCAGCTTCCAGGCCTTGCTCGATGACACCCGGCGCGAACTGGCCGAGCAGTACCTGGCACAACCCAACATGACCCTGCTGGAAATCGCCTACCTGCTGGGGTTTGCCGACCCGAGTAACTTTTTCCGCGCCTTTCGCCGCTGGTTCGATGCCACGCCCGGCGAATACCGGGCGCGGTTGCAGCAAATGTCGACCGTCAGTGACGCCAGAACGCCGGAATGCACAACACAAACACGGTGATGATCTCCAGGCGTCCCAGCAACATGCCCAGGGACAGGATCCACTTGGCGGCATCCGGCAGGGTGGCGAAATTGCCGGCCGGGCCGATGGTTTCGCCCAGGCCGGGGCCCACGCCGGATACGGTACTGGCGGCGCCGGTCAACGCGGTCATCCAGTCAACGCCCAGCAGTGACAGGGCCAGGGCGATCATGCAGATGGTGATGGCGAAGAAAAACGAAAAAGTCAGGATCGAGCGCACGATCTCCTCATCGAGGCGATGGCCGTTGTACTTCTGCTTGATCACCGCGCGGGGATGGATCAACTGATTCAAGTTGGCCTTGAGCAGGATGTAGGCCACCTGGAAACGGAAGATCTTGATGCCGCCGGCGGTGGAGCCCGAGCAGCCGCCAATAAAGCCCAGGTAGAAAAACAGCATCAGTGAGAAGTTGCCCCACAGGCTGTAGTCCCCCAGTGCAAAGCCGGTGGTGGTCACCACCGATGTCACGTTCAGCGCCACATGACGCAAGGCATCGAGCCAATGCAGGTTGGTGGTCCACCAGTACCAGGTGCCGAGTACCAGCCAGGTCACCAGCAACAGGCCGAGCAAGCCTTGCACTTGCTGGTCCTTGATCAGCGCCCGACGGTTGCCGCGCAACGTGGCCACATACAAGGCGAACGGCAAGCTGCCAAGGATCATCACCACCACCGCGACCCAGTGCACCGCCGGTTGTTTCCAATGGGCCAGGGACTCGTCCGAGGTGGAAAACCCACCGGTGGAGATCGCCGACATGGCATGGTTGATCGCATCGAACACGCCCATTCCGGCCCACCAGAAGGCCAGGCTGCCGAAGATGGTGATGCCCACATACGCCGCCACGATCAGGCGCGCCACCATATGCGAGCGAGGCATGACTTTTTCCGAGCGGTCCGAAGATTCGGTCTGGAACAGGCGCATGCCACCAATGCGCAGCAGCGGCAGGATCGCCACCGCCATGCCGATAAAGCCGATACCGCCGAGCCAGTGCAAAAGCGAACGCCACATCAAAATGCCTGGCGACATGCTGTCCAGCCCGCTCAACACGGTGGAGCCTGTGGCGGTGATGCCGGACATGCTTTCGAAGAACGAGTCGGTGTAGCTGATGTGCTGGGTCAGCAAAAAGGGCAGGGCGGCGAAGATGCACACCACTACCCAGCTGCTGACCGTGAGCAGGTACATGTCCCTGGGGCGCAGGTGCACGTGCTCGGGGCGGCCAGGGATGACCAGCGCCAACCCGGCGATAAAGGTGATCAGGCTGGCCCACAGGAACGAGGGGAGGTCGCTGGTGCGTTCGAAGATCACCAGGGTCGCCATCGGGATCACCATGGCGACCGCAAGGGTGATCAGGAAGATGCCGATGATGAAACCGATGATACGCAGGGTCGGCAACGCCATGAAGTTCGCTCGGGTGATTGGGCAGAGGCGCCATTCTACCTGTGGTGCAGGTCTTGTAAACCAAGGGCTGCGGTGGCTTGGGGTCTACACAACTTCGCAGCGACGCTGAAGCTGTGGCGAGGGAGCTTGCTCCCGTGACGACCTACCCACTGGCGCCTATCTACCTGACACATCACGATCCAAATGTGGGAGCTGGCTTGCCTGCGAAGGTATCGACTCGGTGTGCCCGAATCACCGAGTTGTCTGGATCGCAGGCAAGCCAGCTCCCACAGAGATAGGTGCAGCAGTTATTGCGCGCATGAAAAAGGCGACCCGCAGGTCGCCTCTTCAATTGCGCTTGATCAGAACTCGTGATCAGCGCTGTCCGGGTTCAGGTCACTGATACCCAGCTTGCCAGCAGCGGCTTCGATCGAACCGGTCTGCTTGACCAGGGCGGCAATCGAGTCACGCACGATCTGGTTGCCCTTTTCATTGTCAGCGGCGATCAACTGGTCGTAGTGCTCGCCGTTGTTGGCGTGGTCAACCATCACCTGGATCTTCGCTTCGGTGGCTGCCAGGTCAGCCTTGAGGGCTGCGTCGGCTGCCGGGTCGAGCTTGGCCACCAGAGACGACAGGCTGGCGCCGGTCAGCTTGGTGCCGTCAACACGGGTGTATTCGCCCAGGTAGACGTTACGGATGCCCTTGGCGTCGTAGAAATGCGAGTAATGGGTGTTGTCGCTGAAGCAGTCCTGCTCGTCTTCCGGCGAGTTGGCTTCCAGGGACACTTTCATGCGCTCCCCGGCGAGCTCGCCCAGGGACAGGCTGCCCATGCCGAACAGCATTTTACGCAGGCCGTCGGTGCCCGGTTCCGACTCCAGGGTGGCGCGGTAGTTGTCTTCGACGTTGGGCTTCCAGTTGTCGACCATTTCCTGCAGGTCGCTGACCAGCAGTTGGGTGACCGCACGCAGGTAAGTGCGGCGACGCTCGTTGTGGCCGCCGGTTGCACCGTCTCCGGTCATGTAGTCCGACGCCGGGCGGTTGCCCGCGCCTGGGCCGGTGCCGTTGAGGTCCTGGCCCCACAGCAGGAATTCGATGGCGTGGTAGCCGGTGGCGACGTTCGCTTCGGAACCGCCCAGTTCATTGAGGCTGGCGAGTTTTTCCGGGGTGATGTCCTTGACGTCGACCTTGTCTTCGCCCACCTGGATCTCGTTATTGGCGATGATGTTGGCGTTGGCACCTGGGTTACCCAGTGCGTGTTCGTAGGACTTGTCGACGTAGTCGATCAGACCTTCGTCCAGGGGCCAGGCGTTAACCTGGCCTTCCCAGTCATCGATGATGGTGTTGCCGAAGCGGAACACTTCGCTCTGCAGGTAGGGTACGCGCGCGGCGATCCAGGCGGTACGGGCCGCTTTCAGGGTTTCGTCGTTCGGGTTGGCGAGGAAGGTGTCGATTGCGGTCTGCAGGGTTTTTGCGGTGGATTCGGCATCGCTGTACACCGCAAACACCATGTCTGCGTAGTGCGCGACCACGGCCTTGGCGGCCGCTTCGTCGACCTGGCCTGCCGGGGCAGCCGCCGGTGCGGTAGTGCTGGCGGCAGCGGGTGCCTGGGGCGCGGCGGCCTTGTCTTTACCTTCGCCGCAACCGGCGAGAGAAATGGCAATGGCCAGCAGACTGGCGGTGGCCAGGGGCATACGAATCATGGCGAACATCCTGCTTCGGTTGTTGAAAGGGCGCGCGGGGAGCGCAAACGCTGCGACATAATGCGAAAGATTTGCATTTTGTGTAAAGGCTTATACGCGGGAAATATTGAGTATCGAAGTGTAAATTCAAAGACTCACGGCGTTATTGCGCTCGGCCTGCTTCAAATAAGCCGTCAACTCCCGGGCCTGCAGCGGTTTGCTGTAGTGATAACCCTGCCCCTCATGGCACCCCTCGGAGATGACATAGGCCTCCTGTTCGGCAGTCTCCACTCCTTCGGCAATCACCTGCATGCCCAGGCTTTTGCCCAGTTGGATAATGGCACGCACGATGGTTGCGTCATCGTCGTCGTCCTGCAGGTCCTGGACGAAGCTCTTGTCGATCTTGATCTTGTCCAGGGGCAGGCTTTTGAGGTAACTCAGGGATGAGTAGCCAGTGCCGAAGTCATCAATGGCGATCAGCGCCCCGGAGCGGCGCAGGCTCAACAGGTGCTGGGCGGCGGTGCTGATGTCTTCCATCAGGCCGGTCTCGGTCACTTCCAGCTCCAGGCTGCGCGGCGGCAGGCGATAGATCTGCATCAGGTTGTTGACCACCCGCGGCAACTCGGTGTGGTGCAGTTGAACGGTGGACAGGTTGACGGCCATGCGTAGCGCCGTGAAGCCCTGGTCATGCCATTCGCGCAGTTGCCGGCACGCCTGGTCCAGCACCCATTCGCCAATGGGAATAATGGTGCCGTTCTGTTCCGCCAGCGGGATAAACAAATCCGGCGGTACCAGCCCGTGCTCAGGGTGTTGCCAGCGTAGCAGGGCTTCCACGCCCACCACCTGATGGTCGCGGTAACTGATTTGCGGTTGGTACACCAGGTGCAACTGCTCGCGGCTCAGCGCATCGCGCAGGTCTTTCTCCAATTCACGGCGCCGGCGCATTTCGCTGTCGACGCTGGCGATATAAAACTGATAACGGTTGCGCGAGCGGCTCTTGGCCAGGGTCATGGTTTGCTCGGCTTTTTGCAGCAACTTCTCGGTGCTGTCGCCATCCTCCGGGAACAGCGTAATGCCAATGGTGGCGCGTAGGCGGATCAGGTCGTGGTCGAGGGCGAATTCAGCCTCCAGGTCATCGAGAATACTTTGCGCCAGTTCGGCGGCTTCGTAGGGCTGGTCGATATCGGCTTGCACCAGGGCGAACTGGTCACCGCCCAGACGGGCGAGCGTACCCAGGCGGCCGCTGTGGGCGCGCAGACGGTCGGCCAGGGCCAGCAGCAGTTTGTCGCCGGCCTGGTAGGTGAACTGCTCGTTGACGCTCTTGAAGTCATCCAGCCCCACGCACAACACCGCGACACGGCGTTGCCGGCGTCCGGCGTCCGTGAGGATCTTGTCCAGTTGCGCCTGCAACTTCTGGCGGTTCGGCAGGCCGGTCAGGAAGTCGTATTGGGCCATGCGCAACAGGCTCGACTCGGCCTCGTGGCGCAAGTGGGTATTGCGCTCGATGGATTCGAGCAATTGGTTGGCGGTGTTTATCCACTGCCCCAGTTCGTTGCGTTCGTGGCCCTTGAGCTGAGGGATCTTGTGCTCGCTGGGACGGTCCGGGTTGATCGAGGTCAGGTGCCCGATCATCCGCGACAGCGGTTTGGTCAGCATCCAGTGATACACCAGGTACAACACCAGCCCCATGACCAGGGCGCGCAATACGCCCGAGATAAAGATGATGACCGAGCTGACCAGGAAACTTCGGCCGTAGGTGGCGGTGTCGAGGGTGATGCTGAGGTCGCCGTAGTATTCGCTATAGGGGCCCTTGCCCACCAACGAAGTGGTAAAGGAGCGTTCCTGGCCAAGAATCAGATCGGTCAACCAGCGGCTGGGGGACTGCTGTAAAGGGCGGTTTTTTTCCGCCAGCATGGTCTCGTTGGGGTGGCCGATAGAAGCCATGCGCACAGCGTCGTCCTGGAACAGACCTTCGATCACCTGCATGCCCATCTCGCGATCCAGGCTGTACACGGCCTGGGTCGAGGGGTCGCGAAACATGTCGAGAATGCGCTGGGCATCGCCTGCCACGGCCTGGCGCGTTTTGTAGGCATCAAAAACGATCTGCGCCGCGCTCAGTGCCACACCCACGATCAAGGCCGACAGCAGCACAACCCGTAGCAACTTCACCGACAAGCTGTTCTTGAGTTCCAGCTTCAAAGGGGGCATTCCTTGTCTCATGCGGGTGGCCGTCAATATGCCATGAGTATTGGCAATCTGGTGATGGCAGTCAAAGGGACATTGGGGCCTTGGCTTAATTGAGGTTTGGGCTGGATAAACGCAGGTAGGCGCCCGCTGATGTTCGGGCTTGTCATAAACAGGAAAGGGTAGAGTGCAGCAGCGGAGAAGGCGGAGGCTATCCGCCTTCGAGTTGGCGACGATTTAAGAAAAATCGATCTGGCCCTGAGGCTGTTGCTGTTCCCCACCGATTTTCGAGCCTTCACTGACCATGTCCAGGGCTTTGTTTGCCAAGTCCATTGCGCCTTTTGCCAGGTCCAGCCCTTTATCAGCAATACCCGCTACCACTGGGACCGCACCTGCAACCCCTGCTGCCATCGAAATAGGATCCATCGTCATGCTCCACATTGATTCAGGAGGGTTATTCCTCCTGACGTTTGTGTGGTCAATTGTTACGGTTGAGTTCCGGTATCTCTGCGCTGTCAGCCTGGCGCGCATAAAAAAGCCCGGCAATCGCCGGGCTCTTTCTACTGCAAGCGTTACTTAGGCAGTGAAGGTCTTGCCTTCGAACTGCTCAGCCACGAACTTCCAGTTGACCAGGTTCCAGAACGCTTCCACATACTTTGGACGCACGTTGCGGTAGTCGATGTAGTAGGCGTGTTCCCAGACGTCGCAGGTCAGCAGCGGGGTGTCGCCGTTGGTCAGCGGGTTGCCGGCGCCGATGGTGCTGGCCAGGGCCAGGGAACCGTCAGCCTTTTTCACCAGCCAGCCCCAACCGGAACCGAAGGTGCCGACCGAAGTCTTGGTGAACTCTTCCTTGAACTTGTCGAACGAACCGAACGCAGCGTTGATGGCTTCAGCCAGCGCGCCGGTTGGTTGGCCGCCGGCGTTTGGCGCCAGGCAGTTCCAGTAGAAGGTGTGGTTCCAGACCTGAGCGGCGTTGTTGAAGATGCCGCCCGAGGAAGACTTGACGATCTCTTCCAGGGTCTTGCCTTCGAACTCGGTGCCAGGCACCAGGTTGTTCAGGTTCACGACATAGGTGTTGTGGTGCTTGTCGTGGTGGTATTCCAAGGTTTCCTTGGAGATGTGCGGCTGCAGGGCATCGTGTGCGTAGGGCAGCGGCGGCAATTCGAAAGCCATGATGATTCTCCTAATCAGGTCAGTTGCGGTGAGCGCAAGGCCGATCACGGGCGGCCAAACATGCGCCGGGGAGTTTGTACTCTTTGCGGCGCAGGGGGCCGATCATAGCACCGGGGGTGCGGCATAACCACGCAACAACTGTGTGGGATAGAGGTTCCAGCGCGTTTTGGAATATTCGTCAGGCGCTGATCAGTTGATAGGCCACAGAGAACATCATCGCGGCGACCAGCAGGTCCAGCAGGCGCCAGGTGGCCGGGCGTGCCAGCCAGGGTGCCAGCCATGCCGCACCCAGCGCCAGGGTGGCGAACCACAGGAATGAAGCACTGGCCGCACCGGCTACGTAGGCACCCGGTTCGGTTTGTTGCGCGCCCAGGGAGCCGATCAGCAGGACGGTGTCCAAGTAAACGTGGGGGTTGAGCAAGGTGACCGCCAGGGCGCTCAGCAATACGGCGCGCAATGAGCGCGTCTTGAGGCTGTCGCTTTGGTCCAGGCTCTGTTTCGAGCAGGCCCTGCGCAGCGCGCACGCGCCGTACCAGAGCAAGAACGCAGCGCCGCCCCAGCGTGCCACCGCCAGCAGTATCGGGCTCTGCGCCAGCACGGTGGCCAGCCCAAATACCCCGGCGGCCACTAACAGTGCGTCGCAGATCACACACAACGCCGCCACGGGTAAGTGATGTTCGCGGCGCAGACTTTGGGCGAGTACGAATGCATTTTGGCTGCCGATTGCCATGATCAACCCGAGGGCCACCAGCAAACCGTTCATATAGCTTTGCCACATAGAAGGAGATCCTTGTTGATGCTCAAACGATGCTGGCTATGGTGCCGCTCAAGGTTGTATAAGAAAAACCAATATTGCTGATCGCTCATTAGAGAAACTGATGTTCGACTATAAATTGCTTTCTGCCCTGGCGGCGGTGGTGGAACAAGCCGGCTTTGAGCGCGGTGCCCAGGTGTTGGGGCTGTCGCAGTCAGCCATCTCCCAACGCATCAAGCTATTGGAGGCGCGCATCGGCCAGCCGGTGTTGATACGGGCCTCGCCGCCAACGCCCACCGATATCGGCCGGCGCCTGCTCAACCATGTGCAGCAGGTGCGTTTGCTGGAGCGTGACCTGCAAAGCCAGGTACCGGCCCTGGACGAGGAGGGTATGCCCGAGCGTCTGCGCATTGCCCTGAATGCCGACAGCCTCGCCACCTGGTGGGCCGAGGCGGTCAGCGACTTCTGCGCCGAACAGCATTTGCTGCTGGACCTGGTGGTCGAAGACCAGACCGTGGGCCTCAAACGCATGCGCGCCGGTGAAGTGGCGGCCTGCATTTGTGCCAGCGAACGTCCCGTGGCCGGGGCTCGCAGCCTGTTGCTGGGCGCCATGCGTTATCGGGCGCTGGCCAGCCCGGCCTTTCTGGCGCGGCATTTTCCTGGAGGTGTGCGGGCCGACCAATTGGCGCGCACGCCTGCGCTGGTGTTCGGCCCGGATGATTTTCTGCAGCACCGCTACCTGGCGTCCCTAGGCGTGGACGGTGGTTTCGAACACCATCTATGCCCGTCATCCGAAGGATTTATCCGCCTGACGGAAGCCGGCTTGGGTTGGGGGCTGGTGCCTGAATTACAGGTGCGTGACCAGTTGGAAACCGGCGTATTGGTCGAGTTATTGCCAGATAAGCCCATCGATGTGCCGCTGTACTGGCATCATTGGCGCAGTGGCGGGCAACTGTTGGGCTTGTTGACCGACCATCTGGCCGATGTGTGTGGCCATTGGTTGGTGCCGTTGGAGTGATAGCGCGCGTCAAGGCAACAGCGATGAAAAACGAAAGAACACGGAGTACTACATGAAAATTCTGGTCACCGGCGCAAGCGGCTTCATCGGCGGGCGCTTTGCGCGCTTCGCCCTTGAACAGGGCCTGGACGTGCGGGTCAACGGGCGGCGCGCCGAGGGTGTGGAGCACCTGGTACGGCGTGGTGCCGAGTTTATCCAGGGTGACTTGAATGACGCCGACCTGGTGCGCGACCTGTGCCGCGATGTCGAAGCCGTGGTGCATTGCGCCGGCGCCGTCGGGCTGTGGGGCAAGTACCAGGACTTCCACCAGAATAATGTGCTGGTCACCGAAAACGTCGTCGAGGCCTGCCTGAAACAGCGCGTCGGGCGCCTGGTGCACCTGTCGTCGCCGTCGATCTACTTTGACGGTCGCGACCATCTGGGGCTCACCGAAGAACAAGTGCCCAAGCGTTTCAAGCATCCCTATGCCGCTACCAAGTACCTGGCTGAGCAGAAGGTCTTTGGCGCTCAGGAGTTCGGCCTGCAAGTGATCGCCCTGCGCCCGCGCTTTGTCACCGGGGCCGGCGATATGAGCATCTTCCCGCGCCTGCTGAAAATGCAGCGCAAGAACCGCCTGGCGATCGTCGGCGACGGCTTGAACAAAGTCGACTTCACCAGCGTGCATAACCTTAACGAGGCGCTGCTCAGCAGTTTGCTCGCCACCGGCTCTGCGCTGGGCAAAGCCTACAACATCAGCAACGGCGCACCGGTGCCGATCTGGGATGTGGTGAACTACGTGATGCGGCAAATGGAGCTGCCTCAGGTGACCCGTTACCGCTCCTACGGTGTGTCTTACAGCGTGGCAGCCTTGAATGAAGCCTTCTGCGCGATATGGCCGGGGCGGCCGGAACCGGCGTTGTCGCGCCTGGGCATGCAGGTGATGAACAAAGATTTCACCCTCGACATCAGCCGCGCCAGGCATTATCTCGACTACGAGCCCAAGGTCAGCCTGTGGGCCGCGCTCGACGAGTTCTGCAGCTGGTGGAAAGCCCAGGACCCGGGCCGCCAATAAGCTCATAAGCAGCAACACTTCGGGAACCCAATTGCAGGTTCCGAGTCGATCCATGCGCCGGGAGTGCGGTTTATACTCCTGCCGCTCGGCCTTGCAGCCAGCCATCTCATTGATTCAGGGTAGATTCATGCGTAACGATGCTAAAGACGACTTCGACAACGTTCCCAGCCTGCGGGCCGATACTGGGGATGACGATGATTTCGTGCCGACCGCCGCGACGTCGGTGCGTTCGCGAACGACGCCCGTGGTCAAGGTCAAGAGCGCCAGCACCGGGCCGTTGTGGGCATTGGTTGGCGCGCTGTTGATCGCCTTCGCGGGCCTGGCCTGGTGGAGCTTTCAGCAGATCTCCCTGATGGGCCAGCAGTTGGTCGCCACCCAGGAGAGTTTTGCCCGTATCAGCGAAGAAGCGGCGGGGCGCCTGCAGGCGATCTCCGGCAAGGTCGTGGCCAGCGAAGCCAATGTGAACAACGGCAGCGAAGCCTTGAAACTGCAGATCAAGCAGCTGGAAGCCCAGTTGCAGGAGCAGGGCAAGCAACAGTTGGGCGTCGCGGGGCAGGCCTCCGAACTGGACACCCGCCTGGCCCAGATGAGTGCCAGCACCACCGAACTGACAGCGGCCAATACCAAGCTGCAAGGCCAGGTGCAGGCCCTCACTGACGCGGTCGCCAGCCTCACGGCAGCACAGGCCGAGGTCAAGGGCCTGGCCACCGATGTGGCCGCCTTGAAGAAACAAGGCAACCCGAGTGCGGCCATCGCCCGTCTCGAGCAAGACCTGCTGGTACTCAAGAGCGCCCAGGAAAACCAGCCGGTCAACGTCGACGCGCCGACCAACAAGGAATTCGACGTGTTCCGTATCCAGACCACGCGCAATATCACCACCTTGCAAAGCCAGGTGCAGAACTTGAATCAGCGCCTTAATGCGCCGGCTGCGGCCACACCACTGGGCCAATGAACGCAAATCGTCCTCTGTAGGAGCGAGCTTGCTCGCGAAAAACGTTAACGATCACGCGGGTATCCTGGATAAGCGCGGCGCTTGTTGGCTTTTCGCGAGCAAGCTCGCTCCTACATTAGGATTAGGCTATTGATTGTCACCATTTTGTGACATTTACCATCCCTTTCGTTACTTGCCCATCCCACGCCCTTGTTTAGACTCCGGTCATCCCAAAAAAACAATAAGGGCCACCCATGACCACCCATCCACTGCCTGCCAGCAGTTGGCTGAATGCACCTGCCCATCACGCCTGGCTCGCCGCCGAAGGCCAGCGGCTGCTGGCGTTCGCCAAGGCATCGCGCCTGCCGGACGGTTTCGGCAACCTTGACGATAAAGGCCAGTTGCCGGCCAATGCCCGCGCCGAAACCATGAACACCGCGCGCATGACCCACAGCTTTGCCATGGCCCATGCCATGGGGTTGCCGGGTTATGCCGAGTTGGTGGCGCACGGTGTGGCGGCGCTCAGCGGCCCGCTGCGCGACAGCGAGCACGGTGGCTGGTTCGCCGCGCCCCATGCGGTTGATGGCAATACCGGTAAGGCGGCCTACCTGCACGCCTTCGTGGCCCTCGCTGCCAGCTCTGCCGTGGTGGCCGGCGCGCCGGGTGCGCGCACATTAATGAACGACGCTATCCATATCATCGACCAGTTCTTCTGGAGCGAAGAGGAGGGCGTCATGCTCGAATCCTTCGCTGGGGACTGGAGCGGCGTCGAAGCCTATCGTGGTGCCAACAGCAACATGCACGCCACTGAAGCCTTCCTGGCGTTGGCCGATGTCAGCGGTGATACACGCTGGCTGGACCGCGCGCTGCGCATTGTCGAGCGAGTGATCCACACCCACGCCGCCGGCAACCAGTTCATGGTGATCGAGCATTTCGACGCGCAGTGGAAGCCCTTGCTCGGTTACAACCAAGACAACCCCGCCGATGGCTTTCGCCCTTACGGCATCACACCCGGCCATGGTTTTGAATGGGCGCGGTTGCTGCTGCACCTGGAAGCTGCACGCCTCAAGGCCAAGCTGGCCACGCCGGACTGGCTGGTGAGCGACGCCAAAGGCCTGTTCGCCAGTGCCTGCGAGTACGCCTGGGCGGTGGATGGTGCGCCGGGCCTTGTCTACACTTTGGATTGGAACCAGCGCCCGGTGGTACGCGAGCGCCTGCACTGGACCCATGCTGAAGCCAGCGCCGCCGCTCAAGCGCTGCTCAAACGTAGCGGCGAACTGCATTACGAAACCTGGTACCGGCGCTTCTGGGAATTTTGCGGAACCCACTTCATCGACCGGCTCCAGGGCAGTTGGCATCACGAACTCAGCCCGCACAACCAACCCAGCAGCAAAATCTGGGGCGGCAAACCTGACCTGTACCATGCCTGGCAAGCGGTTGTGCTGCCTGCACTGCCCTTGGCACCCAGCTTGGCCAGTGCATTGGGCAGTGGATGCTATGTCACCAAGTGGTGACATTTGCGCGTCCCTTTGTTACCTGTGCCCCGAAAATCCATGTTTAAACTCCGTGCAGCGCAAGCTCTAGACTTGCATGCATAACAACAAGAAAAGGTACTCAGATGAACGCGATTAATCGCCTCGCCGTCGCTATTTCCATTGCCTCGTTGTTCCCCCTCAGTGCATTTGCCGCCGACTCCAAAGGTACGGTGGAAGTGGTGCATTGGTGGACCTCCGGCGGTGAAAAAGCGGCTGTGGATGTCCTGAAGGCCCAAGTTGAGAAAGACGGCTTCACCTGGAAAGACGGTGCTGTAGCAGGCGGCGGTGGCGCCACTGCCATGACCGTGCTCAAAAGCCGCGCGGTCGCCGGCAACCCGCCAGGCGTTGCCCAGATCAAAGGCCCTGACATCCAGGAGTGGGCGTCGACTGGCCTGCTCGACACCGACGTGCTCAAAGACGTCGCCAAAGAAGAAAAGTGGGATTCGCTGCTCGACAAGAAAGTCTCCGACACCGTGAAATACGACGGTGACTACGTCGCCGTGCCGGTGAACATCCACCGCGTGAACTGGCTGTGGATCAACCCGGAAGTCTTCAAGAAAGCCGGCATCACCAAGAACCCAACCACCCTCGAAGAATTCTACGCAGCGGGCGACAAGCTCAAGGCTGCAGGCTTCATTGCGCTCGCCCACGGCGGTCAGCCTTGGCAGGACAGCACCGTGTTCGAAGCGGTTGTGCTTTCGGTAATGGGCGCTGATGGCTACAAGAAAGCCCTGGTCGACCTGGATAACGGCGCATTGACCGGCCCGGAAATGGTCAAGGCCCTCACCGAGCTGAAGAAAGTCGCGACTTATATGGACGTCGACGGCAAGGGCCAGGACTGGAACCTGGAAGCGGGCAAGGTCATCAATGGCAAGGCCGGCATGCAGATCATGGGTGACTGGGCCAAGTCCGAATGGACCGCCGCCAAGAAAGTCGCCGGCAAGGATTATGAGTGCGTAGCGTTCCCGGGCACCGACAAAGCCTTCACCTACAACATCGACTCCCTGGCGGTGTTCAAGCAGAAAGACAAAGGCACTGCCGCGGGTCAGCAGGACATCGCCAAAGTCGTGCTGGGTGAAAACTTCCAGAAGGTGTTCAGCATCAACAAGGGCTCGATCCCTGTGCGTAACGACATGCTGACCAAGATGGAATCCTACGGCTTTGATTCTTGCGCCCAGACCGCCGCCAAGGACTTTTTGGCCGACGCCAAGACTGGCGGTCTGCAGCCAAGCATGGCCCACAACATGGCCACGACCCTGGCGGTACAGGGTGCGTTCTTTGATGTCGTGACCAACTTCATCAACGACCCGAAAGCCGACCCGGCCGACACGGCCAAGAAGCTTGGCGCGGCGATCAAGTCGGCCAAGTAACACTGCCACTGTAGGAGCGAGCTTGCTCGCGAAAAACTCAAGGTCACCGCGTTCATCCTGTATGCACGCGTTATCGTTGAAGTCCTTCGCGAGCAAGCTCGCTCCTACAGAGTTCGGTTCAGCTGCTAGTCCTTTTTCCCTGTACTGGATTTTCCCATGAGTTCTGTTGCTGTGTTCAGCAAGGCCTCGCCATTCGATGTGTTGCAGCGCTGGCTCCCTAAACTGGTGCTGGCGCCGAGCATGTTCATCGTGCTGGTGGGCTTTTATGGCTACATCCTGTGGACGTTCGTGCTGTCGTTCACCACCTCGACCTTCCTGCCCAGCTACAAATGGGCGGGCCTGGCGCAGTATCAGCGGCTGTTCGATAACGACCGCTGGTGGGTGGCGAGCAAGAACCTGGCCGTGTTCGGCGGCATGTTCATCGGCATCACCCTGGTGATCGGTGTGCTGCTGGCGATTTTCCTCGACCAGAAAATCCGCCGCGAAGGCTTTATCCGCACCATTTACCTGTACCCGATGGCGCTCTCCATGATCGTCACCGGTACCGCCTGGAAATGGCTGCTCAACCCGGGCATGGGCCTGGACAAACTCTTGCGGGACTGGGGCTGGGAAGGCTTCCGTCTCGACTGGCTGATCGACCCGGACCGCGTGGTCTACTGCCTGGTGATCGCTGCTGTGTGGCAAGCCTCGGGCTTTATCATGGCGATGTTCCTCGCCGGCCTGCGCGGCGTTGATCAGTCGATCATTCGTGCTGCGCAGATCGATGGCGCGAGCTTGCCGCGCATCTACTGGAGCGTGGTGCTGCCCAGCCTGCGTCCGGTGTTCTTCAGTGCGGTGATGATCCTGGCGCACATTGCGATCAAGAGCTTCGACCTGGTGGCGGCAATGACCGCAGGCGGCCCGGGCTACTCGTCCGACCTGCCGGCGATGTTCATGTATTCGTTCACCTTCAGTCGCGGCCAGATGGGCATGGGCTCGGCCAGTGCAATCCTGATGCTCGGTGCGATCCTCGCGATCATCGTGCCGTACCTGTATTCCGAGCTGAGGACCAAGCGCAATGACTAGTCTCGCCGCCAAACCTGCCATCAGCCTGAGCCGCATCGCGATCTACGCGGTGCTGATCCTGGCGGTGCTGCTGTACCTGGTGCCGCTGGTGGTGATGTTGCTCACCAGCTTCAAGACCCCGGAAGACATCAGCACCGGTAACCTGCTGAGTTGGCCCACAGTGGTCAGCGGCATCGGCTGGGTCAAGGCCTGGGCCACTGTGGATGGCTACTTCTGGAACTCGATCAAGATCACCGTTCCTGCTGTGCTCATCTCTACCGCCATCGGCGCCTTGAACGGCTACGTGTTGTCGTTCTGGCGTTTCCGCGGTTCGCAGCTGTTCTTTGGCCTGCTGCTGTTCGGCTGCTTCCTGCCGTTCCAGACCGTGCTGCTGCCCGCGTCGTTCACCCTCGGCAAGATGGGCCTGGCCAGCACTACCACCGGCCTGGTGTTTATCCACGTTGTCTACGGCCTGGCGTTCACCACGCTGTTCTTCCGTAACTACTACGTGAGCATCCCGGATGCGCTGATCAAGGCCGCACGCCTGGACGGAGCGGGGTTCTTCACCATCTTCCGCCGGATCATCCTGCCGATGTCGACGCCGATCATCATGGTCTGCCTGATCTGGCAGTTCACCCAGATCTGGAACGACTTCCTGTTCGGCGTGGTGTTCTCCAGCGGCGACTCCCAGCCCATCACGGTGGCGCTGAACAACCTGGTCAACACCAGCACCGGGGCCAAGGAATATAACGTGGATATGGCGGCGGCGATGATCGCCGGGCTGCCGACCCTGCTGGTCTATGTGATCGCAGGCAAGTATTTCGTGCGCGGCCTCACGGCCGGCGCGGTCAAGGGGTAATCATGGCTACGCTTGAACTTCGCAATGTAAACAAGACCTATGGCGCCGGCCTGCCCGACACCTTGAAGAACATCGAACTGTCGATCAAAGAAGGCGAGTTCCTCATCCTGGTCGGCCCGTCGGGCTGTGGTAAGTCCACGCTGATGAACTGCATCGCCGGCCTTGAGACCATCACCGGCGGCGCAATCATGATCGGTGATCAAGACGTGAGCGGCATGAGCCCTAAGGACCGCGACATCGCCATGGTGTTCCAGTCCTACGCTTTGTACCCAACCATGAGCGTGCGCGAGAACATCGAGTTCGGCCTCAAGATCCGCAAGATGCCGCAAGCCGACATCGACGCCGAAGTGGCGCGCGTGGCCAAGTTGCTGCAAATCGAGCACTTGCTCAACCGCAAGCCGGGCCAGTTGTCCGGGGGTCAGCAACAGCGCGTGGCCATGGGCCGTGCCCTGGCGCGACGGCCGAAGATTTACCTGTTCGACGAACCGCTGTCTAACCTTGACGCCAAGCTGCGCGTCGAGATGCGTACCGAAATGAAGCTGATGCACCAGCGTCTGAAAACCACCACCGTCTACGTGACCCACGACCAGATCGAAGCGATGACCCTGGGCGATAAAGTGGCGGTGATGAAGGACGGCATCATCCAACAATTCGGCACGCCGAAGGAAATTTACAACGACCCTGCCAACCTGTTTGTGGCAAGCTTTATCGGTTCACCACCGATGAACTTCGTTCCCATGCGCCTAAAACGCCAGAACGGTGATCTGGTGGCGGTGCTCGACAGCGGCCAGGCCCGTTGCGAGTTGCCGTTGGGCATGAGTGACGCCGGGTTGGAAGACCGCGATGTGATTCTGGGCCTGCGCCCGGAGCAGATCGTGCTGACAGCGGGCGAGGGCAACGGCTCGTCGAGCATTCGCGCCGAAGTGCAGGTGACCGAGCCTACCGGCCCGGACACCCTGGTGTTTGTGCAGCTCAACGACACCAAGGTGTGCTGCCGTTTGGCGCCTGACGTGGCACCGCAAGTGGGCGAGACCCTGACCTTGCAGTTCGACCCGGCCAAGGTATTGCTGTTTGACGCCAAGACCGGCGAGCGGTTGGGCACGGCTGCTTCATTGCCGGCACAGGGGCATGCCGACAATGTGACCCAGTTCAAGGGTCGCTAAAGCATCGTGTAGGAGCGAGCTTGCTCGCGAAGGTCGTTAACGATAACGCGGGCATCCTGGATGAGCGCAGTGACCTTGAGTTTTTCGCGAGCAAGCTCGCTCCTACGGTAATGTGGTTAATGGTTAACTCGTTGTTTTAGCTAAAAAAATGTAACCCGCGTTAGATAAAAACAGTTTAATAACAATAAAGACGAGGATGTAGGGATGAAAAAGCAACACAACAACACCCGGCTGATCTGCCAACTGTCAGCGGCAGCAGCCCTTGTATTGTCCGCCAATGCGATGGCGGCCGATGCATTCAGCGCCGATTCCAAGTGGATGACCGGCGATTGGGGCGGCGAGCGTACCAAGCTGATCGAGCAAGGTATCGACATCAAGGCCGACTACGTTGGGGAGATGGGCTACAACGCTCACGGTGGCTACAACGACGACAAGACCGGTCGTTACTCCGACCAGTTCGGTCTGGGCGTGGCGCTGGACCTGCAAAAACTGTGGGGCTGGGATAACACTCAGGCCAAGATCCAGTTGACCAACCGGAATGGCCAGAACATCTCCAATGACCGCATTGGTGATTCCAGCAGAGGTCCGGCGACTTTGAGTTCCTCTCAAGAAGTCTACGGTCGCGGCCACATGGTGCGACTGACCCAGTTGTGGATCCAGCATCAGTTCCTCGACGGCAAGCTGGACGTCAAAGCCGGTTACTTCGGTGAAGGCGAAGACTTCAACACCTTCCCGTGCGAATTCCAGAACCTGGCGTTCTGTGGTTCCCAAGTGGGTAACTGGGCCACCAACATCTGGTACAACTGGCCAGTCAGCCAAGCCGCTTTGCGCGTGAAATACCACATCACCCCTGAGCTGTATGCGCAAATTGGCGCGTACAACCAGAACCCGTCGCAGCTTGAACACGGCAACGGCTTCAAGCTCAGCGGTAGTGGCACCAAGGGCACTGTATTGCCGGTAGAACTGGTTTGGTCGCCCAAGATCAATGGCCTACCGGGCGAATATCGTGTGGGTTACTACAAGAGCACGGCTGACGCCAGTGACGTGCGTGAAGATGCCAATGGCAATGACGCTGCGATCAGCGGTGACGGTTATCGCGTTCACAGCAGCAAACACGGCTACTGGGGTGTCCTTCAACAGCAACTCACTACACATAATGGCGACGCCTCTCGTGGTCTGAATATTGCGGCCAACGCAACTTTCCACGATAAAGACACTAACTTCATCGACAACTATCAGTCGCTGATGCTTGTGTACAAAGGCCCCTTCGATGCTCGTCCAAAAGATGACGTCGGGATCGGTTTCGCCCGTATCCACGTTAACGATGATGTGAAGAAAAACGCTGAGTTGCTGAACGCGGGTGGTGGCTTCACCGACTACGACCAAGCCGGTTTCACACCGGTGCGTAGCACAGAATACAACTACGAAATCAATTACGGCTTCCATGTGACCAACTGGCTGACCGTGCGCCCCAACCTGCAATACGTTACCCACCCAGGTGGCAATGACGAGATCGACAACGCCTTGGTCGCGGGCCTGAAAATTCAGTCTACGTTCTAACGCTGTTGCGATAAGCTCCTCTCTCTGTGCGCATTTGCGGGTAGCCATGGCTATCCGCTTTTTTTTGCGTGGCACTGTGATATTCGGGACCTGGGCACATGCACGAGCAACCGCTGCAACGCTTTTTCAAATCCCTGCGCGAGCGTCCGGTGTTCGCCTGGGAGCGCTTTCAGATGCGCGATGTGTTGGTGATCGACCATCCGCTGTGCCAGGCGGTGTTCAGTCGCCAGGGCGCGCAACTATTGCACTTTCAGCCCACCGGCCAGAAGCCTTGGCTGTGGTGCGCGGCCAAGTGGCCACAGGTCGGCGCCATTCGTGGCGGCGTGCCGGTGTGCTGGCCTTGGTATGGCCGCCACCCCAGCGAAAATGCCTGGCCTTCCCACGGTTGGGCCCGCTTGATCGACTGGAAACTGCTCGACAGCAGCACCGATGACGACGGCGTGCGCCTGCACTGGCAATTGCAACTGTGCGACTGGCAGGTGGACTTGCACGCGCACCTGGGCGACACCCTGGAACTGCGCCTGAGTACCGAGCACCACGACGAGCTGCCGTGCCAGTTGAGCCATGCATTGCACGCTTACTGGCGTATTGGTCACGTTGATGAGGTAGCGCTGTCTGGGCTCGAAGGAGCGCAAGGTTATGACCAGCTCAATCGCCAGGTTTGTCAGCAGGAAGGCGAATTGCGGGTCGATGGTGGATGCCAGCGGGTGTTCCAGCATGAGGGTGAACTGCAGCTCAAGGACCACGCCTGGCAGCGTGAACTGTGCATCGACACGGGCGACACTGCCGACACGGTGGTGTGGCACCCGGGGAGCCGGCCGCTGTTGGGCGTGAGCTTTAACGAAGCGTCGGGGTTTGTGTGTGTGGAGGCGGCGATGGCGGCGGCGAGCCTGGCGCCGGGGGAGAGGGCCCACTTGAGTTTGCAGGCCAGGGCAGGGGTTTAGCGGTGTGGCTGATGGCGCTATCGCAGGCAAGCCAGCTCCCACCTTTGGAATGCATTCCCCTGTGGGAGCTGGCTTGCCTGCGATAGCGCCGGTACTGCTGGAAGAGCTGCCTGCTAGTTGAATTCATGATCGTTCCCACGCGGAGCGTGGGAATGCAGGCTATGACGCTCCGCGTCACGACGCTAAAGGCAGACGCAGAGCGTCCAGTGAGGCATTCCCACGCGGAGCGTGGGAACGATCAGTTGACACGGATTTAGTTGAATTCATCCCCCACCGGATATCGGCTGTCATTCAAGCTCTCTTTGATTTTCCGCAAATGCGGCTGAAAATCTACGCCACGGCGCAACGTCATGCCGGTCGCCAACACATCCAGCACCGTCAACTGGATAATCCGAGAAGTCATCGGCATGTAGATATCCGTGTCTTCCGGCAACGGGATGTTCAGGCTCACCGTACTGGCTTTGGCCAGCGGCGAGTTCTCGGCGGTCACGCCCAGCACTGACGCACCGTTTTCCCGAGCGATACGCGCCACTTCCACCAGCTCGCGGGTACGGCCGGTGTAGGAGATGATCACGAACAACTCTCCGGTGTGCGCCACCGATGCGATCATGCGTTGCATCAGCACGTCGGCGTGGGCGGTCACTGCCAGGTTGAAGCGGAAGAACTTGTGCAGCGCATCCATGGCCACGGGAGCCGAAGCGCCGAGGCCAAAGAAGTGGATCTGCCGTGCCTGGATCAACAAGTCCACGGCCTTGCTGATCAGCGCCGGGTCCAGGGCCTGGCACGCGCTGTCCAGAGAGGCAATGGCGCTGCCAAAGATCTTCTGGGTGTAGGCCTCGGGGTTATCATCGGCCTCCACGGCGCGGCTGACATACGCGGCGCCACTGGCCAGGCTTTGCGCCAATTGCAATTTAAGTTCAGGGTAACCGCTGACACCGAACGAGCGGCAGAAACGGTTGACCGTCGGTTCACTGACCGAGGCGGCCTGGGCGAGGGCGGCGATCGAGAAGCGTGTGGCCTGCTGCGGGTTGAGCAGGATCACTTCAGCGACTTTGCGCTCGGCCTTGTTCAATTCTTCGAGGCGGTTCCGGATCTGTTCCAGAAGATTTCGCACGCGGTCCATTCAGTCTTTCCTTCGGGCGACGATGCAAATAAAAAGGCGGTAACCAATCGATGAGTGGCTTTTCGCGGTGGCCTATCCTACTGAGGGTAGCTGAACACCACCACTCGCAATGCGTATTTCCGGAAAATGTTGTGGTTATTACTACATTTTTCCTTGAGTGATGCCTTGAAAAAAGGTATTTGTAGCTTAACTTGATAAAAGAACAAACATCATGCCTTCGATAACCGTGGAACCC
>NZ_WKCD01000071.1:0-22371 GCF_021606625.1 Pseudomonas sp. PA-4-8C | reverse complement strand
GTGTGAATGCGCGCGCAAAGCGGCGGGCAGGGTCAGGTGTTCCATGTCATCTTCGGTCAGCGGGTAGTTGGCCGCACGAATACCGAACTGCATGGCCATGTACAGGCAGGTCGGGGTCTTGCCGCAACGCGATACGCCCACCAGGATCAGGTCGGCCTTGTCGTAGTAGTGGGTGCGGGCGCCGTCGTCGTTGTCGAGGGCGAAGTTCACCGCCTCGATACGCTCCATATAGTTGGAGTTATGCCCGATGGAGTGGGACTTTCCGACGGAATAGGACGAATGTTCACTCAACTCCTGTTCCAGCGGCGCCAGGAAGGTAGAGAAAATGTCGATCATGAAACCATTCGACGTTGCGAGAATCTCACGAATGTCTTGATTGACGATGGTGTCGAAAATGATCGGGCGAAAACCGTCTTTTTCAGCCGCCAGATTGATTTGTTGTACCATGGCCCGCGCTTTATCCACGCTGTCTATATAAGGCCGGGTGAATTTGGCAAAGGTAATGTTTTCGAACTGCGCGAGCAGGCTCTGACCCAATGTTTCGGCTGTAATGCCGGTGCCGTCGGAAATAAAGAAAGCAGATCGTTTCATTTGAGCCCTGGGCCTTAAGCTGATGGCGAATCTTGGATATGATAGGCGCGATTTTGCCGTCCCGCAGTGGGCCGCATTCTCACTTATTTTCCAGGTCCAGGCCACAAGCGCTGGCGTTAGCTCCTACTGAGCAACCCGCGTCCTGAGCTTTTCCAACACAGAAAGTGGAGAGATCACCTTGGTAGAGTACGTAGTTTCCCTCGATAAGCTCGGCGTCCATGATGTAGAGCATGTGGGGGGCAAGAACGCATCCCTCGGCGAGATGATCAGTAATCTTGCAGGCGCTGGTGTCTCGGTGCCCGGTGGTTTCGCCACCACGGCCCAGGCTTACCGCGACTTCCTCGAGCTGAGCGGCCTCAACGCCCAGATCCACGCCGCGCTGGACGCCCTGGACGTCGATGACGTCAACGCCCTGGCCAAGACCGGCGCCCAGATCCGCCAGTGGATCATGGAAGCCGAGTTCCCCGAGAAGCTCAACGAAGAAATTCGCACCGCCTTTGCCACCCTGTCCGCCGGTAACCCGGACATGGCCGTTGCCGTGCGTTCCTCTGCTACCGCCGAAGACTTGCCGGACGCCTCCTTTGCCGGCCAGCAGGAAACCTTCCTCAACATTCGCGGCGTCGAAAACGTGATCCGCGCGGCCAAGGAAGTGTTTGCCTCCCTCTTTAACGACCGTGCGATTTCCTACCGCGTACACCAGGGTTTCGACCACAAGCTGGTGGCCCTGTCTGCCGGCGTGCAGCGCATGGTACGTTCGGAAACCGGCACGGCCGGCGTGATGTTCACCCTCGATACCGAATCCGGTTTCCGTGACGTGGTGTTTATCACCGGCGCCTACGGCCTGGGCGAAACCGTCGTACAGGGCGCGGTCAACCCCGACGAATTCTACGTACACAAGGGCACCCTCGAAGCGGGCCGCCCGGCCATCCTGCGCCGTAACTTGGGCAGCAAGGCCATCAAGATGATCTACGGCGACGAGGCCAAGGCCGGTCGCTCGGTTAAAACCGTTGACGTCGACAAGGCCGAGCGCGCGCGTTTCTGCCTCACCGACGCTGAAGTCAGCGAGTTGGCCAAACAAGCGATGATCATCGAAAAGCACTACAAGTGCCCGATGGACATCGAGTGGGCCAAGGACGGTGACGACGGCAAGCTGTACATCGTGCAGGCGCGCCCGGAAACCGTGAAGAGCCGCACCTCGGCCAACGTCATGGAACGCTACCTGCTCAAGGAAACCGGCACCGTGCTGGTGGAAGGCCGTGCCATTGGCCAGCGCATTGGCGCAGGCAAGGTGCGGATCATCAAGGACGTGTCCGAGATGGACAAGGTCCAGCCGGGTGACGTACTGGTTTCCGACATGACCGACCCGGACTGGGAACCGGTGATGAAGCGCGCCAGTGCCATTGTCACCAACCGTGGCGGGCGTACCTGCCACGCGGCGATCATCGCTCGTGAACTGGGGATTCCGGCCGTCGTGGGTTGCGGCAACGGCACCCAACTGCTCAAGGATGGCCAGGGCGTGACCGTGTCCTGCGCCGAAGGCGATACCGGCTTTATCTTCGAAGGTGAGCTGGGCTTCGATATCAAGCAAAACTCCATCGACGCCATGCCCGACTTGCCGTTCAAGATCATGATGAACGTCGGCAACCCGGACCGCGCCTTCGATTTCGCGCAATTGCCGAATGCCGGTGTGGGCCTGGCCCGCCTGGAATTCATCATCAACCGCATGATCGGCGTGCACCCCAAGGCACTGCTGAACTATGACGGCCTGCCACTGGACATCAAGGAAAGCGTCGACAAGCGCATCGCCGGCTACAACGACCCGGTAGGTTTCTACGTCGAGAAACTGGTTGAAGGCATCAGCACCCTGGCTGCGGCGTTCTACCCGAAAAAGGTCATCGTGCGCCTGTCGGACTTCAAGTCCAATGAATACGCGAACCTGATCGGCGGCAAGCTCTACGAGCCAGAGGAAGAAAACCCGATGCTGGGCTTCCGCGGCGCCTCGCGTTACATCAGCGAAGCCTTCCGTGACTGCTTCGAGCTCGAATGCCGTGCGCTCAAGCGCGTGCGCAACGAGATGGGCCTGACCAACGTCGAGATCATGGTGCCGTTCGTGCGCACCCTGGGCGAAGCGAGCCAAGTGGTGGACCTGCTGGCCGAAAACGGCCTGACCCGTGGCGAGAACGGCCTGCGCGTGATCATGATGTGCGAATTGCCGTCCAACGCCATCCTGGCTGAAGAGTTCCTGGAGTTCTTCGACGGTTTCTCCATCGGCTCCAACGACCTGACCCAGTTGACCCTGGGCCTGGACCGCGACTCGGGGATCATCGCCCACCTGTTCGACGAGCGTAACCCGGCGGTCAAGAAGCTGTTGGCCAACGCCATCCAGGCCTGTAATAAGGCTGGCAAGTACATCGGTATCTGCGGCCAGGGCCCTTCGGACCACCCTGACCTGGCCAAATGGCTGATGGAGCAGGGGATCGAGAGCGTCTCGCTGAACCCCGATTCCGTACTGGAAACCTGGTTCTTCCTGGCTGAAGGCCAAGCGTCCGCCTAAGATCGCCTGGTCAAAAGTGCCGGTCACTCGTTGCGGGTGACCGGCATTCTTATCTGTACAGGGCGGGAATCCTTGCGGACGCCGCCCTTTTTTGTGCAAGAGCATTATGCAAAGCAGCAGCAATCTATTTCCTGTCGCCCTGATCAGCGCTGAACGTCGTGGCGACCTGAGTGAAGATGTCTATCGGCTCAAACCCGGTAACAGCCCGGACGGCACCGTCGAGTTGGCGGTGACCCGTTTGGGCCTGGCCGATGTCCCGGAAAACCGGGGCACGCCGATTATTTTATTGCATGGCAGCTTTTCCAACCGGCGCTTCTGGTACTCGCCCAAGGGCATCGGCCTGGGGGCATACCTGGCGCGTCGCGGATTTGATGTGTGGATCCCGGAAATGCGCGGCCATGGCTTGTCCAAGCGCAATCACGACTACGCCAGAAACCATGTCGCCGATTACGCACGCTACGATTTGCCGGCTGTGGGGGCGTTTGTGTCTGAGCAAAGCGGGCAGGTTCCGCACTGGCTCGGGCATTCCCTCGGCGCCACCACCTTGGCTGCGGCCTTGGGCGGGCAGCACTTGGATGCATCTGCGGTGGCATCGGTGGCGTTGTTCGGCTGCCAGGTCAGTCGTACCCATTGGCCGTTGAAAATCCCACCGGTGCAGTGGGGTGGGCGCTTTATTCTCAAGCGCCTTGGCCACCTGTCCGGCCCGCGCTTCAAGCGTGGGCCCGAGGACGAACCGGCTGGCGTGATGATCGAAGCGATGCGTTGGAACGGCCTGTTCGGCCGGTTTGGCGATGCCGAGCATGACTGGTGGAAAGGCTTGGCGCAGGTCGATGTGCCGCTGTTGGCGGTGAGCGCAGCGGGCGACCGACAAGACCCGGACTGGGCCTGCCGCAAGCTCTTCGAGCAAGTGGGCAGCGAGCATCGCCAGTACCTGTGCCTGGGGCGTCAGCAAGGTTTCAGCGAGGATTTCGGCCATGTGCAGATGCTGGTCAGCAAAGCCGCCCAGGCCCAAGTGTGGCCTTTGGTCGAGCGTTGGTTGAACGACCCGCTGACACCTTTATTCGGCACGCAGCCCGAGGTGGCTGCAACGGTTTGACGAAACGCTCTGCCAGGGGCGTTTCACTCTTGAAGGGTTGCGGCTAAGATATGACGCGCCAGGCGCTTCTGGTCATATTCAGTCGCGCAACGTGTATTGCGTTGCGCTGATCGGGGTTTGATCATGGCCGCCGCCAACGAGCAGGCACTTAAAGAATGCCTGTCGCGAGGCGTTTTCTTGATGTACACCGTGGATGTTCGACCTCTTCTTTGATGACAGGAGTTTCTCGATGAACCATTACGTGACCCCCGACCTGTGTGACGCCTACCCGGAGCTGGTGCAGGTAGTGGAGCCGATGTTCAGCAACTTCGGTGGCCGAGACTCCTTTGGCGGCGAGATAGTCACCCTCAAATGCTTCGAGGATAACTCCCTGGTCAAGGCGCAAGCCGATCTGCCGGGCGCTGGTAAAGTGCTGGTGGTCGACGGTGGCGGTTCCCTGCGCTGCGCGCTGCTGGGTGACATGATTGCCGAGAAAGCCGCGAAAAACGGTTGGGAAGGGCTGGTCATCTACGGGTGTATCCGTGACGTCGACGTCATTGCCCAGACCGACCTGGGCGTGCAGGCCCTGGCCTCGCATCCGAAAAAAACCGACAAGCGCGGCCTTGGCGACCTGAACGTGGCGGTGACATTCGGGGGCGTGACGTTCCGCCCCGGTGAGTACATTTACGCCGACAACAACGGGGTGATCGTGTCACCCAGCCCGCTGAAAATGCCTGAATAAACTGCCGCAACCGATCGGGGTGAGGATGTTCGAAGAAGAAAACGCGCAATGGGGGCTGGTGCATGCCCTGGTGCTGGACGGTAAAGGCGGTGCGCGTTCGATTGCCCGGACTGAGCTCGACGATTTGCAGTTGCAGCCCCAGGAAAGCCTGTGGCTGCACTGGGATCGCAGCCATCCTCAAACCCAGACCTGGCTGCGCAAATCCAGCGGCCTGAGCGAGTTTGCCTGTGACCTGCTGCTGGAGGAGAACACTCGCCCACGCCTGTTGCCGCTGCCGGACGCCGAATTGCTGCTGTTCCTGCGCGGGATCAATCTCAACCCAGGCGCCGAGCCCGAAGACATGGTGTCGGTGCGCATCTTCGCCGCTGCCAACCGAGTGATCTCGTTGCGTTTGCGCCCCTTGCGCGCCACCGATGAGTTGCTGGTGCAACTGGCAGACGGTAAAGGCCCCAAGACGGCATCCGAGCTCATCCTTTATATGGCTCAGTACCTGACCAATAAAGTGCAGGATCTGGTCGCTGGCTTGTCTGAAATCGTCGATTCCGAGGAAGAAAAACTCGATGCCGACGAACGGTATACCCCGGAGCATGGCAGCGTTCTGCAGATCCGTCGAAGAGCCGCCGGACTCAAGCGCTTCCTGGCCCCCCAGCGGGATATTTTTGCCCAGCTCACGCGAATCAAATTGGCGTGGTTCTGCGACGACGATGCCGACTATTGGAATGAATTGCACAACAGTCTGACCCGTTACCTGGAAGAGCTGGAATTGGCCAGAGAGCGCGTGGGGCTTGTGCTTGAGGCCGAAGACCGGCGTTTGAGCCTGCGCATGAACCGCACCATGTACCGCTTCGGGATCATCACCGGGATCTTCTTGCCGATGAGTTTTCTCACCGGTCTGCTCGGTATAAATGTGGGCGGCATTCCGTTCTCTGCCAGTCCTTATGGATTCATGATTGCGTGCCTGTTGATGGTGTCTGTGGCATTGGGGCAATGGTGGTTATTTCGACGATTGCGCTGGGTTTGACCTGAATATGACCTGAACGTAAGAAAGGGCCGATGTGACCCGATGAATTTTACCCTCGTCTTTTAAATCACTTGCGAGAGGTCTCTATGCACGATCCGTTCGAACAGTCTTTGCGTGACATGCTCAATGCTTCGCCATCCAACCGTGATGACGATGCTTGCCTGGGCCGCGTACTGAAAACCGCCAACCGTCAGGTAGGGGCGGGTGACCTGTTCGGTCTGCTCGGGCGTTGGGTGCCGGCATTGATGATGGCCCTGAACAACGGTTCGGCCCATGTGTCACCGGTTTCCCGTCGTAAACCTCTTGCTAGCACTGCTGATAAGGCTGATTGAATATGGAACTTGATCTCTGGACCCAGAGCCTGGTCACCGCGATGACCGCATTGTGGACCAAGGTGGCGAATTTCATTCCCAACCTGTTTGGTGCCCTGGTCCTGGTATTGCTGGGTTTTGTCGTCGCCAAGCTGCTCGATACCCTGCTGTCCAAATTGCTCGCCAAACTGGGCCTCGACCGCCTGATGGCCGGCACTGGCCTGACCAAATTGCTTGGCCGCGCGGGGTTGCAAGTACCGATTTCGACCCTGATCGGCAAGATCGTCTATTGGTTCGTTCTACTTATTTTTCTGGTTTCTGCGGCGCAGTCCCTTGGACTTGAGCGAGTTTCAGCTACGCTCGACATGCTGGCACTGTATTTGCCGAAAGTGTTCGGCGGCGCGCTGGTGCTGCTGGTGGGGGTTTTACTCGCGCAATTGGCCAACGGGCTGGTGCGCGGGGCCGCCGAAGGCGTGGGCTTGGACTACGCGGCGGGCCTGGGGCGAATCGCCCAGGGGCTGGTGATCATCATCAGTATTTCTGTCGCGATCAGCCAGTTGGAGGTCAAAACTGACCTGCTCAACCACGTGATTGTGATTGTTTTGATTACCGTTGGTCTGGCAGTTGCGCTGGCCATGGGGTTGGGAAGCCGGGAAATTGCCGGTCAGATTCTTGCGGGAATCTATGTGCGTGAGCTGTATCAAGTTGGGCAACAGGTGCGTGTGGGCGAGGTCGAAGGGCAAATCGAGGAGATCGGCACAGTCAAGACGACCGTGCTGACCGATGACGGGGAACTGGTGTCGCTGTCTAACCGGATTCTCCTGGAGCAGCAGGTCAGTAGCCGCTAATCCGGCAAATCCTGCTAATGTACGCCGCCGCAAACCCGGGTGACCGGGTTGCAGCGGACATTGACCTGACTGTCGGCACGACTTGTTTTGAATAAAGCCCAAACGCTGTCCACGCGCTATGACCCCCGTGAGCTCTCTGATGAGGAGTTGGTCGCGCGCTCGCACACGGAGCTGTTTCACGTAACACGCGCGTACGAAGAATTGATGCGCAGGTATCAACGCACTCTGTTCAACGTTTGTTCAAGGTATTTGGGGAACGATAGAGACGCGGATGATGTCTGTCAGGAAGTGATGCTCAAGGTGCTATACGGCCTGAAGAACTTCGAGGGCAAATCGAAGTTCAAGACCTGGCTGTACAGCATCACGTACAACGAGTGCATCACGCAGTATCGGAAGGAACGGCGAAAGCGTCGCCTGATGGACGCTTTGAGTCTGGACCCCCTTGAGGAGGCGTCTGAAGAGAAGGCGCCGGCACCCGAGGAAAAGGGCGGACTTGATCGCTGGTTGGTGCATGTGAACCCGATTGACCGCGAAATTCTGGTGCTTCGATTTGTCGCAGAGCTGGAATTTCAGGAAATCGCTGACATCATGCATATGGGTTTGAGTGCTACAAAAATGCGGTACAAGCGTGCTCTTGATAAATTACGTGAGAAATTTGCGGGCGAGACTGAAACTTAGTGCGTAGCAAATATCTCTTACGTGTAGGCAAGTTCTGTTAGACTTGTCGCCGAGTTGTCCCCCGGTTTGTGGGACTGCTTTACAATCACCAGATGGGGATTTAACGGATGAAACTGAAAAACACCTTGGGCTTGGCCATTGGTTCTCTTATTGCCGCTACTTCTTTCGGCGTTCTGGCACAAGGCCAAGGCGCAGTTGAAGGCGAGCTGTTCTACAAGAAGCAGTACAACGATAGCGTTAAGCACATCGAAGACGGCTTCAACCCAGGCGCTCGCATTGGTTACTTCCTGACCGACGATCTGTCGTTGAATCTGTCGTACGACAAGACCAACCACACCCGTTCGAACGACGGCACTGGCAACCAGAAGATCAAAGGTGACACTGGCAGCCTCGTTGCTCAGTACCACTTCGGTCAGGCTGGCGTTGATAGCCTGCGTCCATACGTTGAAGGCGGTTTCGGCCACCAGAGCCGTGGCAACGTGCGCGCTGACGGCCACACCGGTCGCGATCAGACCACTTTCGCTACCATCGGTACCGGCGTGAAGTACTACTTCACCAACAACCTGTACGCTCGTGCTGGTGTTGAAGCTGACTACGGTCTGGACAACGGCAAGTGGGACTACTCCGCACTGGTCGGCCTGGGCGTGAACTTCGGCGGTAACGCTGGCGCAGCAGCTCCAGCTCCTACCCCAGCACCAGCTCCAGAGCCAGTTCCAGAGCCAGAAGCTCCGGTTGCTCAGGTTGTTCGTGTTGAGCTGGACGTTAAGTTCGACTTCGACAAGGCCGTTGTTAAGCCTAACAGCTACGGCGACGTTAAAAACCTGGCCGACTTCATGGCTCAGTACCCAGCTACCAACGTAGAAGTTGCTGGTCACACTGACTCCGTAGGTCCAGACGCTTACAACCAGAAGCTGTCCCAGCGTCGTGCTGACGCTGTTAAGCAAGTCCTGGTTAAAGACGGCGTTGCTCCTAGCCGTGTAACTGCTGTAGGTTACGGCGAATCCCGCCCAGTTGCTGACAACGCAACTGAAGCTGGTCGCGCTGTTAACCGTCGCGTAGAAGCGTCGGTTGAAGCTACCGCTCAGTAATTACTGAGTAGTAAAGAAAAGCCCGGCTCAGGCCGGGCTTTTTTTCGCCTGCGATTTGCCTCAGGCGCTTGCCGCAGCGGCGATGCTAGCCATCTGTGCGGCGCCGGCAACCTGGCCAATCACCAGGATGGCCGGGCTTTTGAGTGCAAAGGCTGTTGCAGCTTCATGCATGGCCGCAAGCGAGCTGCGGCATTCGCGTTGTTGGGGCAATGAAGCGTTTTCGATCATTGCCACCGGCATATCCGCAGCCATGCCGCCGTTGAGCAGCTGTTCGCGGATTTCGTCCAGCTTGGCCACGCCCATATACACCACCAGCGTGGTGCCTCCCTCCGCCAGCGCACGCCAGTTCAAGCTGCTGTCATCCTGGGTATGCGCGGTGACCAAGGTCACTCCACGGCTTACGCCACGCAAGGTCAACGGGATATCGCACTGGGTCGCCCCGGCCAGCCCTGAGGTGATGCCATTGACCAATTCCACCTCGACTCCACGCTCGCGCAGCCAGGTTGCCTCCTCGCCACCGCGGCCAAAAATACATGGGTCACCGCCTTTAAGGCGTACCACGCACTTGCCCTGGCGTGCATAACGCAGCATCAGGCGGTGAATAAACTCCTGCGGGGTAGAGCGGCAGCCGCCGCGCTTGCCGACGGTAATCACCCGGGCGCTGGCGCAGTGTTCCAGTACTGCCGGGTTGACCAAGTCATCAATCAGCACAACGTGCGCTGCCTGCAGAGCCCGGACCGCCTTGAGGGTCAGCAACTCCGGATCACCCGGCCCTGCGCCTACCAGCCATACTTTTGCGCTCATGTTGTTCCCCTTACACATTGATGGCGATTGGCTGCGGGTTGCTGGCCAAAAGACGTTTGATTTCCGGCACGCAGGAGCCGCATTGGGTGCCGCAGCCCAGTGCCTGTTTGAGGCCATCCAGGTCCAGGCCGCTGCCGATACCGGCACACACGGCGTTTTCGCTGACGTTCTTGCAGTTGCACACAATCTTGTTGCTGGCCGTGGTACCGCCCGGTGGCGCGCTCAAGGGCGCCAGTAACCAGCGCCGCAGTTGCTCGTCGGCCCGGCCTTCCAGCCACAGGCTTTGCAGCCAGTGACGGGCCAGGGTTTCGCCGGCCAGGCGCAGGGCGGTAATGCGGCCTTTCTCGATTTTCACGCGCTTGCCGATTGAGCGGCGCGGGTCGTCATAGGCCATTACCGGGCCGTCGTTGAGGCCCAGCAGGTGGTCGATGCGGGTCAACAGTTGCAGGTCGGGCGCCTCGGTATGCGCGGCGCGCACCAGCAGCGCGGGGCGTTCACGGCCAGCCAGGCTCAGGCTGACGTAGGCAAAGGTTTCACACAGTGGGCGCAACGCTTCGAAGTGCTGCTGCACATCGCCTTCGATCAGCGCAAACAGCTGCCATGGCAGTTGCACTGCTTCCAGGCGCACGCCGCTGTGCTTGAGCTCCGGCTGCTTGGACAAAGGGTCGAACGCCGGTTGAGTGAGGGTATTAACGCCGCCCTTGAGAAAGCGGTCGCCCCAGTGCATGGGCAGAAACGCTTGGCCGGGGCGCACGCTGTCATCGCTGCAAACGGCGACGATCACACTGCCGCGACGGCTTTTCAGGCTGACCAGGTCACCCTCTTTGAAGCGGTGGCGGCGCAGCTCATCCGGATGCAGGCTCAACAGCGCCTCACTGACGTGCCCGAACAACTGGGCGGCGGTGCCGGTGCGGCTCATGCCGTGCCATTGATCACGCAGGCGGCCGGTGATCAGGGTCAACGGGAATCGCGCATCGCGTTGTTCTTTAGCGGCGCGATAAGGCTCGGCGACAAAGCGCGCCCGCCCAGTGTCAGTAGGGAAAATGCCGTCGGTGTACAGGCGCGAAGTACCCGCCTGGGCACCCTCTGGAAAGGGCCACTGCTGCGGGCCGATCCGGTCGAGCAGGGCATGGCTGATGCCGGACATATCCAGGTCACGGCCTTGGGTCAGTGGCTTGAATTCATCAAACAGCTGCGCCGCTTGTTCAAAGGCGAACAGGCTCGGCAACCCCGGACGCAGACGGCGCTCCAGGCGCTGGGCGAAATCCACCGTGATCGCCCAATCCGCGCGTGCTTCACCCGGTGGGTTGATGGCGCGGCGCACGTGGGAAATACGCCGCTCGGAGTTGGTCACCGTGCCGTCTTTTTCACCCCAACTGGCGGCGGGCAGTAGCAGGTCGGCATAGGCGGCGGTTTCGGTGGTACGAAACGCTTCCTGCAACACCACGAACGGGCAAGCGGCCAAGGCGGCGCGCACTGCGTTCTGGTCGGGCAGCGATTGGGCTGGGTTGGTACAGGCGATCCACAACGCCTTGATCTTGCCAGCCTGCACCTGTTCAAACAGTTCGATGGCGGTAAGGCCGGTGTTCGCGGGCAGTTGTTCCACGCCCCAATAGGCCGCCACTTCAGCGCGGTGTTCAGGGTTGGCCGCGTCGCGGTGGCCCGGCAGCAAGTTGGACAGGCTGCCGGTTTCGCGCCCACCCATTGCGTTCGGTTGGCCGGTCAGGGAAAACGGCCCGCAGCCCGGCCGGCCAATGGTCCCCGTGGCTAAATGCAGGTTGATCAGTGCACTGTTTTTGGCGCTGCCAGCGGTGGATTGGTTAAGCCCCATGCACCACAGCGACAAAAAGCTGCTGGAGGTGCCGACCCACTGCGCGCACAGGCGCAACTGTTCGACACTGATGCCGCACAGCTGCGTGACCATCTGCGGCGTGTAGTCATGCACCAGGCGCTTGAGTTCGGCCAGGCCGTCGGTGTGGGCCTGGATAAACGCGCGGTCGACCCAGTCTTCCCACAGCAACAGATGCAAAATCCCGTGGAACAACGCCACATCCGTGCCCGGCAAGATCGCCAGGTGCAGGTCGGCCAAGTCGCAGGTGTCGGTACGGCGAGGGTCAATCACCAGCACTTTCATCTGCGGGCGCTGCGCCTTGGCTTGCTCCAGGCGTCGGAACAATACCGGGTGGGCGTAGGCCATATTGCTGCCGACGATCATCACGCAGTCGCTGTTTTCCAGGTCTTCATAACTGCACGGCGGTGCATCGGCGCCCAGGCTGCGCTTGTAGCCGACCACCGCCGAAGACATGCACAGCCTAGAATTGCTGTCGATATTGTTAGTGCCCACCAACGCCCGCGCCAACTTGTTGAAGCTGTAGTAGTCCTCGGTCAGCAGTTGCCCGGAGATATAGAACGCCACACTGTCGGGCCCGTGTTCGGCAATGGTATCGGCGAACACGTTGGCCGCGTGCTCCAGGGCGGTGTCCCAGTTGGTGCGAGTGCGTGCCAGTGCTTTGCCCAAGCGCAATTGCGGGTAAAGCGCACGGGCGCTCAAGTCGCCGGTCAGGTGCAGGCTCGCGCCTTTGCTGCACAACTTGCCGAAGTTGGCCGGATGGCTGGGGTCGCCTTGCACCCCCAGGATCTGTTCGCCGTCATGCTCGATCAGCACGCCGCAGCCCACCCCGCAATAACAGCAGGTGGACGCGGTGGTCTGACGGTTCATCAACCCGCGTCCCGCAGGGCCAGCATCACCCGGCCGTTTTCGACCCGGGCCTGATGATGGTGGGCACAGCCGATATCCGGGGCCTGGGCTTGGCCGGACTCAAGGTCGATCTGCCAGTTGTGCAGCGGGCAGGCCACCCGCTTGCCGTAGATCAAGCCTTGGGATAGCGGCCCGCCCTTGTGCGGGCAGCGGTCGTCGAGGGCAAAGACTTCATCGTCACTGGTGCGAAAAATCGCAATGTCACCTTTGGGCCCGCTGATGATGCGCGAGCCCAAGGCGTTGATTTCGTCGAGGGCGCAGATATCCAGCCAGTTCATAGCGAGACCTCCAGGTGTTTGACAGGGATCACGTCGAATTCCTTTTTCAGCAGCGGCTGTTCCAGGCGTTCCTTCCACGGGTCCTGCTCGAATGACAACGAGAACTGCAAACGCTCATTCAGGGCCTGGCGGCGCGCCGGGTCTTCCAATACGGCCTTCTTGATATGCTCCATGCCCACCCGCTGCAGGTAGTGCACGGTGCGCTCCAGGTAGAAGGCTTCTTCGCGGTACAACTGCAGGAACGCGCCGTTGTATTCGCGCACTTCTTCGGCGGTTTTCACCTTGACGAAGAACTCCGCGACTTCAGTCTTGATCCCGCCGTTGCCGCCGATGTACATCTCCCAGCCCGAGTCGACGCCGATAATGCCCACATCCTTGATGCCCGCTTCCGAGCAGTTGCGTGGGCAACCGGAGACCGCCAACTTGACCTTATGGGGCGACCACATATTGAACAGGTCATGCTCCAGCTCGATGCCCAGTTGTGTGGAGTTCTGCGTGCCGAAGCGGCAGAACTCGCTGCCCACACAGGTTTTGACGGTGCGGATGGACTTGCCGTAGGCATGCCCGGACGGCATATCCAGGTCTTTCCACACCCCTGGCAAGTCCTGCTTCTTGATACCGAGCAAGTCGATGCGCTGGCCGCCGGTGACCTTGACCATCGGCACGTTGTACTTGTCGGCCACATCGGCGATGCGGCGCAGCTCCGAAGGGTTGGTAACGCCGCCCCACATCCGTGGCACCACGGAGTAGGTGCCGTCTTTTTGAATATTGGCGTGGGCCCGTTCGTTGATCAGCCGTGATTGCGGGTCGTCCTTGGCTTCGCCGGGCCAGGTGGAGATCAGGTAATAGTTGAGCGCCGGGCGGCAGGTGGCGCAGCCATTGGGGGTGCGCCAGTTCAAGTAGCGCATGGTGCTGTCGATGGTCAGCAGGTGCTGCTCGCGAATGGCCTGGCGGATCTGCCCGTGGTTGAGGTCGCTGCAGCCGCAGATGGCTTTTTCACTTTTGGGTTTTACGTCGGCGGCGCCGCCCACGGTGTTGATCAGGATCTGCTCAACCAGCCCGGCACAGGAACCGCAGGAACTGGCGGCCTTGGTGTGTTTTTTCACCTCATCGACACTGAACAACCCTTGTTCCTGGATCGCCTTGACGATGGTGCCCTTGCACACGCCGTTGCAGCCGCAGACTTCGGCGCTGTCGGCCATGCTCATGGCTTTGTCCTGACCTTGGTGGCCGACATCGCCGAGTGCATTTTCACCGAACATCAGGTGATCGCGGATTTCACCGATGGCGTGATTCTCACGGATCTGGCGGAAATACCAGCCGCCATCGGCGGTATCGCCGTACAGGCAGGCGCCGACCAGGATGTCGTCCTTGATCACCAGCTTTTTGTACACGCCACCAATCGGGTCGGAGAGGGTGATGGTCTCGGTGCCTTCGCCGCCCATGAAGTCGCCAGCGGAGAACAGGTCGATGCCGGTGACTTTAAGTTTTGTCGAGGTCACCGAGCCCTTGTAAGTGGCAAACCCCAGTTGGGCCAGGTGGTTGGCGCAGACCTTGGCCTGTTCGAACAACGGCGCCACCAAGCCATAGGCGATGCCGCGATGGCTGGCGCATTCACCGATGGCGTAGATGCGCGGGTCGTAGGTTTGCATGGTGTCGTTGACCAGGATCCCACGGTTGCAGGGAATGCCGGACTTTTCCGCGAGTTCGGTGTTGGGGCGGATGCCGGCAGCCATCACCACCAGGTCGGCGGGGATGATGTCGCCATTTTTGAACTGCACCGAGCCGACGCGGCCATTGCCGGCATCGTTCAGGGCCTGGGTCTGCTCGCACAGGCGGAACACCAGGCCGCGACTTTCCAGTTCGGTTTGCAGTAGCTGGCCGCTGGTCTTGTCCAGTTGCCGCTCCAGCAGCCATTCACCGATGTGCACCACCGTCACGTGCATGCCGCGCAGCATCAGGCCGTTGGCCGCTTCCAGGCCGAGCAGGCCGCCGCCGATCACCACTGCATGCTTGTGAGTCTTGGCGGTGTCGATCATCGCTTGGGTGTCGGCGATGTCGCGGTAGCCAATTACGCCCTGCAGGGTATTGCCGGGAATCGGCAGGATAAACGGCGTGGAACCGGTGGCGATCAGCAGGCGATCATACTCGGCCTCGGTGCCGTCTTCGGCGATGACTTTGCGTTTGACCCGGTCGATCTGCACCACCTTGCGGTTGAGCAGCAGCTTGACGTTGTTGTTCAGGTACCAATCCAGGTCGTTGAGCACGATCTCTTCGAAGGTTTGCTCACCGGCCAGTACTGGCGACAGCAGGATGCGGTTGTAGTTGGTGTGAGGCTCGGCGCCGAACACAGTGATGTCGTACAGCTCGTTGCTCAGCTTGAGCAGTTCTTCCAGGGTGCGAACCCCGGCCATGCCGTTGCCGATCATCACCAGTTTGAGTTTTTTCATGTCGTTCTCCGCAATGGCTCGACAAATCGTGCGCAAACAAAAAAGGCGTCCCCGCTAGTCAGCTAGCGAGGACGCCTTTGTCCTGGTCCCGTTCTCTCGGGAAGCTCGGCCCTTCGTCGTTGAAGGAGCGGCTATATGTGGGGTGTTGGCAAAGCTAATGCAGCAGCTGTGCCAAGTCCCTATAGCCCCAGTTTTACTGGGCGTTTACACGCAGAACCGGCGGATTCTGCCCGTTAGTGGTGCAGCAGCCAGTACAACAGCACCAGATTGAGCAGCATTGAAGCCACCACCAGGGTTTGCCAGACCTTCAAGGGTTCGCGTTCGAGCAAGGGCCGTGGGCGTAGGCTCAATTCGCGGCGGTCGGCCTGCTCCAGCACCAACAGCCATTCTTCGGCGGTTTCATAACGTTGGGCCGGGGCAGCGGTCACCGCCCGTTCCAGGCTGTGTGGTAACCACTCCGGCAAGTCGGGGCGATAACGGCTGGCGCTGACGGGCTGGTTAAATCTGGGCCGTTGGAAGGCCTCGATTTCACCGTAGGGGTAATGCCCGGTCAGCAGGTAATACAAGGTCACGCCGACGCTATACAAATCCTGTTGCGCCGTAGGCTGCTCGCCAGCGAACGCCTCGGGCGCGATAAAGCTCGGGGTACCGGGCAGCAGGTGGGCACGGTCCTCGGAGAGCCCAGGGCAATAGGCCAGGCCGAAGTCCAGCACCCGCAGTTCGCCATCTTCTCCCAGCAGCAGGTTTTCCGGCTTGATGTCGCGGTGCAGGATCTGCCGGCGATGCAGCAGGCCCACGGCGCGCAGCAAGCGTTCGGCAATCGACTGCCATTGTGCCAACGGCAGCGGGCCCTGTTGTTGGAACAGTTGGGCCAGGGTTTGCCCGGCGTATTCGCGCATCACGTAGTACAAATGCTGACGGCTACTGGCGGCATGCACTTCGGGAAAAGCACGGCCGGCGACCCGGCGCAGAAACCACTCTTCTGATAACAAGGCCTGGGCCGCATCGGTATCCTCGCAACGTAACGGCAAGGTCTTGAGCAGCCAGGGTTGCTCCTGGGCGTCGTGCACGCGGTACAACAACGACTGCCGACTCTGCGCCAGCACGCTTTGCACCTCCCAGCCTTCAAAGGTTTGCCCGACTTTCAGCGGTGGCGGCAGTGGCCATTGCTGCAACTGCACCAGGGCGTCGCCGAGGGTGGCGGCGCCGAGTTGATCGATGCGCACCAGCAAGGCGCTGGCGTTGTCTTGGCTACCCGCCAGGTGGGCGGCGTTGACCAGTGTGTTGACGGCCAGATCGAGGTCGCTTTGTTCGCGCAGTATCGCGCCGATGCTGTGATCGCCCAGCGTGGCCCACACCCCATCGCTGAGCAGCAGGAAACTTTCGCCCTCGCGCAATGGACCATCGAGGAAGTCCAGCACCAGGTGCTGATCCAGGCCGAGGGCGCGCTTGAGCACATGCTGCATCCCCGGCTGTTCCCACACATGGTCTTCGCTGATGCGTTGCAACTCGCCGTCAAGCCAACGATACGCCCGGCAATCACCGACATGGGCCAGGGTGAAACGTTGGCCGCGAAACACCAGGGCGCTCAGGGTGGTGAGCAACGGTTGCCCGCCGCCGTTGGCTTGCAACCAGCGATTCTGCGCCAGTAACAGACGCTCCAGCGCCTGGGCCACGCCCCAGGTCTGTGGCGTGGCGTAGTAGTCCAGGGCCAGGGCCTGCAAGGTCGAGCGTGCGGCCAGGCCACCGTCGGCGCACTGGCTGACGCCATCGGCCAGTGCGCACAGGTAGCCTTTGCTCGCGGCCAGTTCCGCCATCGGTGTGACCACCCGCAGCGCGTCCTGGTTTTCGCTGCGCGGACCGATGGCACTGGCCTGGGCGACGCTCAGTCGTAAGCTCATCAGACGCGGGCGGCGGTCACGGCGGCCGAGCCCCAGGTGGTTCTCCAGCGCCGTTTCACCCCATGCAGGCCGAACCAGGCCAGCACACCGAGGCTGGCGAACAACCACAGGGCCAGTTGATAGCTGCCGGTGCTCTGCTTGATAGCGCCCATGCCCGCCGCGAGGGCGAAGCCGCCGATGCCACCGGCCATGCCGATCAGGCCGGTCATGACGCCGATCTCACTGCGAAAACGCTGCGGCACCAGTTGGAATACCGCGCCATTCCCGGCGCCCAGGCCGAGCATGGTGCAGACGAAAAGCGCCAACGCCGCGTAGGAACTGGGCAGGTTGAACCCCACTGCCGCAATGCAGATCACCGCCACGCTGTACATGCCGAGCAGAGTCTTGATCCCGCCGAACCGGTCTGCCAAGGCGCCGCCCAAGGGGCGCATCAGGCTGCCGCCGAACACACAGGCGGCGGTGTAGTAGCCGGCGGTCACCGGGCTCAGGCCGTACTGGTCGTTGAAGTAGCCGGGCAGGGCGCTGGCCAGGCCGATAAACCCGCCGAAGGTCACGCTGTAGAAGAACATGAACCACCAGCTGTCACGGTCGCCCAGGGCCTTGAAGTAGTCGGCCATGGCTTTGGCTTTTGGCCGCTGAGGGGCATTGCGCGCAAGCCAGGCGAACACGATCAGGGTCAGCACCAGTGGGATCAGCGCAAAGCCGAACACATTGCTCCAACCAAATGCGGCCGCCAGCACGGGCGCCAGCAGCGCGGCAAACACGGTACCGGAGTTGCCGGCGCCGGCGATGCCCATGGCTTTGCCCTGGTGCTCCGCCGGGTACCATTGGGACGCCAAGGGCAGGGCGACCGCAAAGGACGCGCCGGCCATGCCCAGGAACATGCCCAGCAGCAACGCTTGTTCGTAGCTGTGGATCCCCAGTTTCCAGGCGCAGAACAGTGCCACGATCACAATCACCTGGCCAATCAGCCCGGCGGTCTTGGGCGACAGCTTGTCGGCCAGCATCCCCATCAAGAAACGCAGCACCGCGCCCGCCAGGATCGGTGTGGCCACCACCAGGCCACGTTGTTGGGTGGTCAGGTGCAAGTCAGCGGCAATCTGCACCGCCAGGGGGCCCAACAGGTACCAGACCATGAAGCTCAGGTCGAAATACAGGAACGCGGCAAACAGGGTCGGGGTGTGCCCGGATTTCCAGAAGCTTGATTTCATCACGCACCTCAACGGTTGGGGGTCTAGAAACGAAAAAACGCCGCCACCGGGTTCGCGAGGGCAAACCGGGTGGGCGACGTCTTTGTCGTGGAGGGGGCAACCGCCGTTGGCTACCTGTGATAATTCTTTAGCAAGAGCTGAGCCACATCAGCCGAGCAACTCGCTCATGGCAATAATCTGCTCTGCCACCTGGATCAGTTTCTGTTGACGGCTCATGGCCTGGCGGCGCATCAGGGTGTAGGCCTCTTCTTCGTTACAGCTCTTCATCTTCATCAACAGGCCCTTGGCCAATTCGATGCGCTTGCGTTCGGCCAGTTGCTGGTCGCGGGCATGAAGCTGGGCGCGCAGGGCCTGGTCACTTTCGAAGCGCGCCATGGCCACATCGAGGATCGGTTGCAGGCGCTGGGCCTGAATGCCTTCGACGATATAGGCACTGACGCCGGACTTGATGGCCTGGCGCATCACATTAGGGTCGTGCTCATCGGTAAACATCACGATGGGCCGGGGCTGATCGCGGCTGACCAGCACCACTTGCTCCATCACATCGCGCCCGGGTGACTCGGTATCGATCAGGATCACATCCGGGCGCACTGTTTCGACGCGTGCGGGCAGGTCGATGGTCAAGCCGGACTCATCGATCACCTCAAAGCCGGCCTCGGTCAATGCGGCCTTGAGGCGCCCGACCTTGCGCGGGGTGTCGTTGATCAACAGGATTCGCAGCATCGTCGGGCTCCTGTCAGCGCAGCGCTTGGCGGTTGGCGTTATCGGCCAAGGCGTGGAGGTGGAAGCTGCGCGCATAGCCGGCGGGGTCGCTGCCGTCCCAGGTCTTGCCGTCGAGCAACTGGCTACGGCGCATGTCCGAGTTGCCTTCGGCAATGCCCAGCGCCTCAGCCGCCTGGCGGTACAGCGCCAGTTGCTGCACCTGCCGGGCGACGCCCAGGTAGTCCGGGTCTTCACGCAGCAAGCCCCAGCGCCGGAACTGGGTCATGAACCACATGCCATCGCTGAGGTAGGGCAGGTTCACCTCGCCGTCGGCGAAAAAGCGCAGCGCATGGGGATCCTGCCACTGGTTGCCCAGGCCGTCGTCATAGTGCCCCAGCAGGCGTGGTTCGATGCAAGCCACAGGCGCATCGAGGTATTCAGGGGCACTGAGCAACTGGGCGGTAGAGCGGCGGTTTTCACGGCTCTGCTCGATAAACCGGCTGGCCTCAAGGATCGCCATGACCAGCACGCGTGCGGTATTGGGGTACGCGTCAACGAAGGCTTGGGTGCAGCCCAGGACTTTTTCCGGGTGGTCCGGCCAGATCGCCTGGCTGGTCGCCAGGGTGAAGCCCTGGTTCTGTTGCACTGCGCTGGCGCACCAGGGTTCACCCACGCAAAGGCCATCGATGCGTCCGGCTTGCAGGTGCGCCACCATTTGTGGCGGCGGCACTACTACGCTGTTCACATCCTGCAAGGGATGAATGCCTTGGCTCGCCAGCCAGTAATACAACCACATGGCGTGGGTGCCGGTGGGAAACGTCTGGGCGAAGGTGAGTTTTGTCCGGCTTTGGTGCACGTGGCGTTTCAATGCTTCAGGAGTGATCACCCCTTGCTGTTGCAGGCCATGGGAGAGGTTGATGCCCTGGCCATTCTGGTTCAGCCCCATCAGCACCGCCATGGGGCTGGGGGCGACGCCGCCGATGCCCAGGTGTACGGCATAGATCAGCCCGTAGAGACTGTGGGCGGCGTCCAATTCACCGGTGACCAGCTTGTCGCGCAGGTTGGCCCAGGACGCCTGGCGCTTGAGGTTGAGTGTGAGACCGTAGGGTTGGGCGAAGCCCTGGGTGGCGGCGACCACCAGCGAGGCGCAATCGGTCAGGGCCATGAACCCAAGGTCCAGGCTGCTCTTTTCCGGGGCATCGCTGCCGTTTACCCAAGCCAGTGGATCGTTCATCAATACCTGCCTTTTTCTGAAAAAAAAGCGCCGTTTCCCTGGTTGGCGTATAGGCCATTGCAGGGGAACGACGCCTTTGTCCGTAGGCCCGTGCCGCCGTTGGTGCGAGCCTGATCCAGAGTGCAAAGCAAGGCACATGCCATGGGCAGGACGTCGCAGTTGGCCGTCAACTTTCCATCATGATTGATCCTCGTGCGCCTCGCAGTATGGCCGCTTCTTCAGGCCAGACCACCAGGCATACCCACGGTGCACGCTGATTTACTCGCAACCCTCAATTGCCGCTGGCTGTACAGCGCGCTGCTGTGCGCCGTGCTGTTGCTGGGCAGTCGTACGGCCTGTGGCGAGGTGTTGCAGCTCTACGCTGCCGACGACACGAGAAGCTCGGCGGTGGTACTGCGGCATATTTCCGTCAGTAGGCTGCGCGGCATCATGCGCCGTGCGGGGCTGGATGAGCCGCGTTACCCACTGCGTGAACACGGCAAGCGTACGTTCTATGTAACCGGCCCTTCCAGTTATGTCGACCAGGTGTTGCATCTCGCCCAACGGATGGACCGACCCCCTCGCAAGGTGCCAGAGCGCGCCCCGGTATTCGGCGTGGTGAAAGTGATCAATGTCCTCGTGGACGATCACCTGCAGGGCGCTGGAGCCAACAAGGTCCAGGTACCGGGCATGGCCTCCATGCTCGAAGCTCGGCTATCCCAGGCGCAGAAGGACCAACTGGCCGATGGCCGCCTTGTGTTGATGGCCTATCCAGATACCAACAGTCTGTTGATCAAGGGCCCACCCGCCCAAGTGAAGGTTATTGAAAAACTGGTGGCCGAGCTGGATGTCGCCCAGCCGCTGGATGAGGCCTCGCCAGGGCAGGCTGGCGTAGATGGCGACGTACTGCCCTGGATCGGCCCACCTCAGTTGAGCGCCGCGCAACACGAGCGTGTGCGACGTGCGTTCCTGGGAGCGGACCCTGAGTTTTCCCCCTGAAAAAGGCGTTTGTCCATGCACCTGGAAATATTGCTGCAGGAGCAACTGATCAGCCGCAAGCGTTTGGCCGCATTCGCACCGGGGAAGGTGCTGCCCTTGGACCCAGGCGTCACCCGCTGCGTGGAGGTGCGGGTCAATGGACAACTGATGGCAGTGGGAGAGTTGGTGCAGTTGGAGGATCGGCTAGGGGTTGAATTGCAGGAGACGTTTCAGGAGTGGTTGCCGCGGTAAGGGTGCGTTAGCGAATTGTCTGACCGGCAGTGGCCAAAAAAAGGCGAATGAATGGGTTTTTTCCTAACGCGGGTCTTCGAGCCGGTTTTTTATAGTCGTGCCAATGGCAGATGAGCTGGTCACACAATAAGGATTTTAATGTCAGTAGTCGACTACAGAGGTGCGTATGGCCGTCGTGACGGATGAAACGACGACGTCCCTGGTTTTCGCGCGTTGGACCTTGCATGGCGACGGCCGGTTGACGGGCGTGGAGGCGGATATTCAGTTGCCTCCCAAGGAGGGGCACGTGCTGCGGTTGCTGCTGGCCTCCGGTGGCGCGCTGATGACCAAGGACCGTTTGCTGGAACTGGCCTGGCCTCGGGGCGAAGTGGCCGAAGAGTCACTCACGCGGTGTATTTATTCCCTGCGCAAGCACTTGAGGGCCGACAAAGGCTTTATCAAGACGATTTATGGCAAGGGCTATCGCTTTACCTGCCCGGTGCGCACAGGTGATCAACCCAGGGCAGTGGCACACGTGTGCGCCGTCTGTGGTCAGGCCAGCAATGTCCAGGGTTAAGGCATGGGGCAAAGGCCTGGTGCTCGGGGTATTGATGGGCAGCAGCCAGGCCTGGGCCTTTTGCTGGGAAGAGGCGGCCAGCCGCTACGACCTTGAGCCGGAGTTGCTGCAAGCTATCGCCTTGGTCGAATCGGGTTACCGGGCGCAAGCGATGAACTACACCAACCGCAATGGCACGCGGGATATCGGCTTGATGCAAATCAACAGCATCCACTTGCCGCGCTTGCTCAAGCAGGGCATTACCGAAGAACGGCTGTTGAGCGAGCCTTGCCTGTCGGTGGAAGTAGGCGCCTCGATTCTTGCCGAGTTCATCCAGCGTTTTGGCTACAACTGGACGGCGGTGGGGGCTTACAACGTGGG
>NZ_WKCD01000070.1:0-22591 GCF_021606625.1 Pseudomonas sp. PA-4-8C | reverse complement strand
ATATCGACCTGGCGATGTCCGAGAACATCCTGATCATGACCATCGTCGGCGGCACCGGCTCGCTGTTCGGCTCACTGCTGGGCGCCGGCTCCATCGTGCTGCTGGGCGACTTTCTCTCCGACCTGTGGCCGCGTTGGCTGATGCTGCTGGGGGTGATCCTGATCCTGGTGGTGATCTTCATGCGCGGCGGGTTGTGGGGCGGCCTCGCGTCGCTGTTCGAGAAGGTGCGCGGCACGCGCAAACCCGTGGTCGTCGCCAAGGAGGACGGGCTATGAGTATCTTGCTGGAAACCCAAAACCTGGAGCTGGCCTACGGCGCGTTCCATGCGGTCAATGGCGTCAACCTCAAGGTTGAAGCCGGCACCATCCACACCATCATAGGCCCCAACGGCGCCGGCAAGACCAGCCTGTTCCATTGCCTCACGGGTGAGCGCCAGGCCACCGCTGGCGCGATTCATTTCGACGGCAAGAACCTGATGCGCACGCCCGCCCACAGCCGCGTCGGCCTGGGCATGGCGCGCTCGTTCCAACTCACCAGCCTGTTCCAGAACCTCAGCGTGCGCGAGAACCTGCGCTTGGCTGCACAGGGCCGCGACGGCGCGCGCGCCCTGAATTTCTGGCGCCGGGTAGACAGCAAGCGTGAACACCTGGAGATGGCCGACCAGGTGCTGGAGCGCCTGCAACTCACGGCCCGCGCCGACACCCTGGCCGGTGAGTTGTCCCACGGCCAGCAACGGGTGCTGGAGGTGGGCATGTCGATCTGCTCCAAACCCAAACTGTTGATGCTCGACGAGCCCACCTCGGGCATGGGCATCGACGATATCCCGATCATGACCCAACTGATCAGCGACCTTGGCCGCGACCATACGGTGCTGCTGATCGAACACAACATGAGCATCGTCATGTCCATCAGCCAGCGCATCACGGTGATGAGCCATGGGCAGATTCTGGTGGAAGGCACGCCGGAATTCGTGCGCGCCGATGAACGTGTGCGCACTGCCTATCTTGGGGAGGCTGCCTGATGCTGATCGTCGAGAATATCCATTCCTACTACGACAAAAGCCATGTGCTGGAGGGTGTGTCGCTGAGCGTCAACCCCGGCGAACTGGTGACCCTGCTCGGCCGTAACGGTGCCGGCAAGACCACCACCCTGCGCAGCATCCTCGGCATCATCTGCCCGCGCCAGGGCCAGATCCACTTCAACGGCCAGGCGCTGGTCGGGCAAAAGATCTTTGAAATTGCGCGCCAAGGCCTGGCGCTGGTACCGGAAAACCGCGGAATTTTCCGCCTGCTGACGGTGGAAGAAAACCTGCGCATCGCCGCCCGCAAGCACAGCCGCTGGCAACTGGAAGACGTATACGCCATGTTCCCGCGCCTCAAGGAGCGGCGCAAAAACGCCGGCCACGCGTTGTCCGGCGGCGAACAGCAGATGCTCGCCATCGCCCGCGCCCTGCTGAACGATCCCAAGCTGCTGATCCTCGACGAACCCACTGAAGGCCTGGCCCCTGTGATCGTTGACGAGCTGGTGAAGATCCTGCGCAAGGTCAAGGACGAGGGCCTGCCGGTGTTGCTGGTGGAACAGAACCTGATGGTCTGCGACAAGCTCGCCGACCGCCATTACGTGCTCGAACAGGGCCGCGTGGTGTACGAAGGCAGCGCCGCTGACTTCCGCGCCGACCCGAGCATCAAAAACCGTTACCTGGCCTTGAGTGCCTGAGTGGAGATTCCTGATGAACAGTCTTGCGCAACCGCTCCAGAGCAATGCCCCGCTGATCAACCGCGACCGCTTGTGGCAGTCGCTGATGGACCTGGCCCGGCTCGGCGCCACGGCCAAGGGCGGCGTGTGTCGCCTAGCCCTCACCGACCTGGACCGCCAGGCCCGCGACCTGTTTGTGCAGTGGTGCGAAGCCGCCGGGTGCAGCGTCAGTGTGGATGCCATCGGCAATATTTTCGCCCGGCGCCCTGGCCGCAACCCCGCCCTGCCCCCGGTGATGACCGGCAGCCATATCGACACCCAGCCCACCGGCGGCAAGTTCGACGGTTGCTACGGGGTAATGGCCGGGCTGGAAGTGATCCGCACGCTCAATGACTTGCAGATCGAAACCCAGGCGCCCATCGAAGTGGTGGTATGGACCAACGAAGAAGGCTCACGCTTCCCGCCGTGCATGATGGGCTCCGGGGTATTTGCCGGGAAGTTCGACCTGCAGGACACCCTCGACAAGCGCGACGACCAAGGCCTGTCGGTAGGCAGCGAATTGCAGCGCATCGGCTATGCCGGTTCGCGTGCGGTGCTGGGCCATCCGGTGGGCGCTTATTTCGAAGCGCATATCGAGCAAGGCCCGGTGCTGGAGGACCAGGCCATTACCCTGGGCGTGGTGATGGGCTGCCTGGGCCAGAAGTGGTTCGACCTGACCCTCACTGGCGTGGAGGCGCATGCGGGCCCTACACCCATGCACCTGCGCAAGGACGCCCTGGTGGGCGCTGCCGAGGTGGTCAGCGCGGTCAACCGTATCGCCCATCAGCATCAGCCTCACGCCTGCGGTACCGTCGGCTGCCTGAACCTGCACCCTGGCTCACGCAACGTGATCCCCGGCCAAGTAAACATGACCATCGACCTGCGTCACCTGCACGCCGACAAGCTGCAAGCCATGGTCGACGAAGTGCGTAGCGTGATCGAGGACTCCACTGCCCGCCACGGCTTGACGTTTGAACTGACGCCCACCGCCGACTTCCCGCCGCTGGACTTCCACCCGGCCTGCGTCAATGCCGTGCGTGAAGGTGCCAAGGCATTGGGCTTGAGCCATATGGACATCGTCAGCGGCGCCGGGCATGACGCGATCTTCGTCGCCGAACTGGGCCCGGCCGGGATGATCTTTGTGCCGTGCGAAGGCGGCATCAGCCATAACGAAATCGAAAACGCCGCGCCGGATGACCTGGCGGCGGGTTGCGCGGTGTTGCTGCGCGCCATGGTGAACGCGGCCCAGGGGGATCTGGCATGAGTGAGATTGGCCAACTGACAGCGGTGCAACTGTTGCAGCATTTTCGCGACAAAAGCTTGTCCCCCGTGGAGGTTACTGAAGATGCGCTGCTGCGCATCGAGCGCTACAACCCGGTGGTGAATGCCTACTGCCATGTCGACCCGCAAGGCGCACTGGACGCGGCGCGAGCGTCGGAACAGCGCTGGCTCAAAGGCGAACCTTGCGGCGCACTGGATGGCGTACCGGCGTCGATCAAAGACCTCACCTTGACGGTCGGCATGCCCACGCGCAAAGGCTCGCGCACCTCCAGTGCCGAGGGCCCATGGGACGTGGACGCGCCCTTTTCGGCCTTCATGCGCAAGGCCGGCGCTGTGCTGCTGGGCAAGACCACTACGCCGGAATTCGGCTGGAAAGGCGTGACCGACAACCCGCTGTACGGCATCACCCGCAACCCGTGGGACACGCGCACTACCGCCGGTGGTTCCTCCGGAGGCGCCGGTGCGGCAGCGGCGTTGAACCTGGGCGTGCTGCACCAGGGCAGCGACGCCGGTGGCTCGATCCGCATTCCCTGTGCGTTTACCGGCACCTTCGGGATCAAGCCAACCTTCGGCTATGTGCCGCAATGGCCGGCCAGTTCCATGACAATCCTGTCGCACCTGGGGCCGATGACGCGCACCGTGGAAGACAGCGTGCTGATGCTGCAAGCCGTGGCGCAGCCAGATGCGCGGGACGGCCTAATCGGCGCGCCAAGGACCACGCCCTGGCTCGCTCCAGGAGCGGACTTGAAGGGGTTGCGTATCGCCTATAGCCCCACGTTCGGCTATGTGAAAGTCGACCGGCAGGTCGCCAGCGTAGTTGCCCAGGCTGTGGAGGGCCTAGTGCAACTGGGCGCCCATGTCGAGCAGATCGACCCCGGTTTCAGCGACCCGCTGGAGGTGTTCAGCACCCTATGGGCTGCCGGCGCAGCACGCCTGACCGGCACGATGAGCGAGGCGCAAAGGCAACTTCTGGACCCAGGGCTGCTACGCATTGCACAACGGGGCGAGCGCTTGAGCCTGGATGATTTCAACGCAGCCCTGGAAGCCCGGGCGGCGCTGGTCGCACAGATGGCGGCTTTCCATGAGCATTACGATGTGCTGGTGTCACCGATGATGCCGATCACCGCGTTCGAAGCCGGGCACAACGTACCGCCGGGTTCGGGAATGACTGAGTGGATGGAATGGACGCCGTTCACCTACCCGTTCAACCTCACCCAGCAACCGGCGGCGTCAGTGCCCTGCGGGTTGGCGGCAAATGGCTTGCCAGTGGGCTTGCATGTGGTGGGCGCGCGGTTTGCCGATGAACAGGTACTTAGGGTGTGTCACGCGTATGCACAGGCATTCCCCACAGCGCACTTGCACACACCGAAAATCCCGACCTGAAATACCTACAACTGTGGGAGCTGGCTTGCCTGCGATAGCGCTGGTTCAATCAGCACATTGACCTCTGACACACCGCCGTCGCAGCTTCTACACAATTTTGTAGGTTGTAGCAGCCAACGGTAACCACGATGCGAAGCGAGCCGCTCTTGATCTGCTTTTGATCTTGATCTCAGGCGCCCCGTTAAACCACGCTGGCCGGAATTCGACAGGGATTTGGGGGGTAAACCGGCAGGGATGCCGGTTTAGCCGCCCCGCGCCATGGATGGCGCGTGGCGGCGGCCCCCCAAATCACTGGCGGATTACGGGCACACCGAGCCTAAGCGAGGTGCCGAGTGGTGGGGCAAGAGCGCTTTGCTTACTTTCGCGCTTTTCGAAAGTGAGCCGCCGTCAGGGCGGAACCCTAAGTGGCCGTTACCGCAGGAATGGATATGTACACAATCCAGCTGCATTGACTGTGAGGCCGTCTTCGCAGGCAAGCCAGCTCCCACAGTTGGATCGCGGGGTGCCGTCATCACAGGCAAGCCCCACATTTTGTCCCGTGTTGAATCAGGAACCGAGGCTGATGCCGTTGGCCGGCAACGGCAGCGCGGTTTTGTAGCGCACTTGCTTCAAGGCAAAACTGGAGCGAATGTTCGCCACCCCCGGCACCTTAGTCAAAAAATCCATCATGAAACGCTCCAGCGACTGAATCGTGGGCACCAACACGCGGATCAAATAGTCCGGGTCACCCGCCATCAGGTAACACTCCATCACCTCCGGTCGGTCCGAGATCGCCCCTTCAAATTGCTGCAGCGCCAGCTCGTTCTGTTTCTCCAGGCTCACATGGATGAACACATTCACGTGCAGCCCCAGCAAATCAGCGTCCAGCAGCGTGACCTGCTCCCGAATCAACCCCAGCTCTTCCATCGCCTTGACCCGGTTGAAACACGGCGTGGGCGACAAGTTGACCGAGCGGGCCAGGTCGGCATTGGTGATCCGGGCATTCTCCTGCAGGGCGTTGAGAATGCCGATATCGGTACGGTCCAGTTTGCGCATGAGACAAAATCACCTGTTTATTATGTTTATGCAGTTTTTTTATCCGCAAATAGCCGGCGACGCAATGAAACAGAGATAAATATTCTTCTACGCCACGCCTATGATTGTTGTAGGACAAGATTTCTTCTACCCGAAGACTGACTGTCAGCTAGCGCGCCCACTACAAGAAATTCACAAGATAGAGCGTAGAAAGCCATGACCCAGCCGTATGCACCGCTGCGCCTGCACGTTCCCGAACCCTCGGGCCGCCCAGGTTGCAAGACCGACTTCACCTACCTGCGTTTGACCGACGCCGGCCTGGTACGCAAACCCGCCATCGACGTAGAACCGGCCGACACCGCCGACCTGGCCAAGGGCCTGATCCGCGTGCTCGACGACCAGGGCCAGGCCCTTGGCCCGTGGGCCGAGGGTGTCTCCACCGAGATCATGCGCCGCGGCATGCGTGCGATGCTCAAGACGCGTATCTTCGACAACCGCATGGTGGTCGCCCAGCGTCAGAAAAAAATGTCGTTCTACATGCAAAGCCTTGGCGAAGAAGCCATCGGCAGCGCCCAGGCCCTGGCCTTGAATATCGACGACATGTGCTTCCCCACCTACCGCCAGCAAAGCATCCTGATGGCCCGCGACGTGCCGCTGGTAGACCTGATCTGCCAACTGCTGTCCAACGAGCGCGACCCGCTCAAGGGCCGCCAGTTGCCGATCATGTATTCGGTCAAGGAGGCGGGCTTCTTCACTATTTCCGGCAACCTCGCCACCCAATTCGTCCAGGGCGTGGGCTGGGGCATGGCCTCGGCGATCAAGGGCGATACCAAGATCGCCTCGGCCTGGATCGGCGACGGCGCCACCGCGGAATCGGACTTTCACACCGCCCTCACCTTCGCCCACGTGTACCGCGCGCCGGTGATCCTCAACGTGGTCAACAACCAGTGGGCCATCTCCACCTTCCAGGCCATCGCTGGCGGTGAAGCCACCACCTTCGCCGGACGCGGCGTCGGTTGCGGCATCGCCTCCCTGCGCGTGGACGGCAACGACTTTATCGCCGTGTACGCTGCCTCGGCCTGGGCTGCCGAGCGTGCGCGCCGCAACCTGGGGCCCACCCTGATCGAGTGGGTCACCTACCGCGCCGGCCCGCACTCCACCTCCGATGACCCATCCAAGTACCGTCCCGCCGACGACTGGAGCCACTTCCCCCTGGGCGACCCGATTGCCCGCCTCAAGCAGCACCTGATCAAGATTGGCCAGTGGTCCGAAGAGGAACACGCGGCGGTCAGTGCCGAGCTTGAAGCCGAAGTGGTCAAGGCGCAGAAGGAAGCCGAACAGTACGGCACCCTGGCCGGTGGCCAGATTCCAAGCGCCGCGACCATGTTCGAGGATGTCTATAAAGAGATGCCGGAGCACTTGAAGCGCCAGCGTCAAGAGCTGGGGGTGTGACATGAACGACCACAACAACAGTATTGAACTGGAAACCGCCATGACCACCACCACCATGACCATGATCCAGGCCCTGCGCTCGGCCATGGATGTGATGCTTGAACGTGACGATAACGTGGTGGTGTTCGGCCAGGACGTCGGCTACTTCGGCGGCGTGTTCCGTTGCACCGAAGGCTTGCAGACCAAGTACGGCAGCTCGCGGGTGTTTGACGCGCCCATCTCGGAAAGCGGCATCGTCGGTGTGGCCGTGGGCATGGGCGCCTATGGCTTGCGCCCGGTCGCCGAAATCCAGTTCGCCGACTACGTCTACCCCGCCACCGACCAGATCATTTCCGAGGCGGCGCGCCTGCGTTATCGCTCGGCCGGCCAGTTCACTGCGCCCTTGACCATGCGCATGCCCTGCGGTGGCGGCATCTACGGCGGCCAGACCCACAGCCAGAGTATCGAAGCGGTGTTCACCCAGGTTTGCGGCCTGCGCACAGTGATGCCGTCCAACCCCTATGACGCCAAGGGCCTGCTGATCGCCTCCATCGAGAACGATGACCCGGTGATCTTCCTCGAACCCAAGCGCCTGTATAACGGCCCCTTCGACGGCCACCACGACCGCCCGGTAACGCCGTGGTCCAAACACCCCCAAGCCCAGGTGCCGGACGGTTACTACACCGTGCCGCTGGACGTGGCCGCCATCGTGCGTCCGGGTTCGGCCGTGACCGTGCTGACCTACGGCACCACCGTATATGTGTCGCAAGTTGCCGCCGAAGAAACCGGCATCGACGCCGAGGTTATCGACCTGCGCAGCCTGTGGCCGCTGGACCTGGAGACCATCGTCAAGTCGGTGAAAAAGACCGGCCGTTGCGTGGTGGTGCATGAGGCCACGCGCACCTGCGGCTTTGGTGCCGAGTTGGTCTCGCTGGTGCAAGAGCATTGCTTCCACCACCTGGAAGCGCCGATCGAACGCGTCACCGGTTGGGACACCCCCTACCCGCACGCGCAGGAGTGGGCGTATTTCCCAGGGCCGTCCCGAGTGGGCGCGGCGTTGAAACGGGTCATGGAGGTCTGAATGGGCACGCACGTTATCAAGATGCCGGACATTGGCGAAGGCATCGCGGAAGTTGAACTGTCGGTATGGCATGTAAAGGTCGGCGACCTGGTGGTTGAAGACCAGGTGCTGGCGGATGTGATGACCGACAAGGCGATGGTGGATATTCCCTCGCCGGTCCATGGCAAGGTGATTTCTCTGGGCGGCGAGCCGGGTGAGGTCATGGCAGTGGGCAGTATTTTGATCAGCATTGAAGTGGAAGGCGCAGGCAATACCAAGGATGTGCCGGTGGCTGCCGAACCTGCGAAGGCCGCGCCTCCCGTGGCCGAAGCCAAACCGGTACAGGCGCCGGTAGAAAGCAAACCGGCTGCGGTGGTGAAAGCGCCGCAAGCTCCCGTGGCCCGTGAAGCCAGCGAACGCCCATTGGCCTCGCCCGCGGTGCGCAAACATGCACTGGATGCCGGGATTCAACTGCGCCTGGTGCAGGGCACCGGCCCGGCGGGCCGGATTCTGCATGAAGACCTGGAGGCTTACCTGCGCCAGGGCCCGGCGACGGGCGCCCGCACCGCCAACCCGTATGCCGAGCGTACTGACGAACACCAGATCCCGGTGATCGGCATGCGCCGCAAGATCGCCCAGCGCATGCAGGACGCCACCCGCCGCGCCGCGCATTTCAGCTACGTGGAAGAGATCGACGTCACCGCCCTGGACGAGTTGCGCGTGCACCTCAACGAGAAGTACGGTGCGACACGCGGCAAGCTGACCCTGCTGCCGTTTATCGTACGGGCCATGGTTGTCGCCTTGCGCGACTTCCCGCAGATCAACGCCCGTTACGACGACGAAGCCCAGGTCATCACGCGCCTTGGCGCCGTGCACGTGGGCGTCGCCACCCAGAGCGACGTGGGCCTGATGGTGCCGGTGGTGCGCCACGCCGAAGCTCGCAGCCTGTGGGGCACTGCCGAAGAAATCGCGCGTTTGGCCAACGCCGCACGTACAGGCAAGGCCAGCCGTGAAGAGCTGTCCGGTTCGACCATTACCCTGACCAGCCTCGGCGCCCTGGGCGGCATTGTCAGCACGCCAGTGCTGAACCTCCCGGAAGTGGCCATCGTCGGCGTCAACCGTATCGTTGAGCGGCCGATGGTGATCAAGGGTCAGATCGTGGTGCGCAAAATGATGAACCTCTCCAGCTCCTTCGATCACCGTGTGGTCGATGGCATGGACGCGGCGCAATTCATCCAGGCCATTCGCGGCCTGCTCGAACAACCCGCCAGCCTGTTCCTGGAGTAAGGGCATGACTCAGACATTGCATACCACGCTGCTGATTATCGGCGGCGGCCCTGGCGGTTATGTGGCGGCGATTCGCGCCGGCCAACTGGGCATCCCGACCATCCTGGTGGAAGGCCAGGCACTGGGCGGCACCTGCCTGAACATCGGCTGCATTCCCTCCAAGGCCCTGATTCATGTGGCCGAACAGTTCCAGCAAACCGTGCACCATAGCCAGGGCTCGCAACTGGGCATTGAAGTGGATGTACCGACCCTGGACATCCGCAAGAGCGTGGAATGGAAAGACGGCATCGTTGACCGCCTGACCACCGGCGTCGCCGCGCTGTTGAAGAAGCACAAGGTGCAGGTGATCCATGGCTGGGCCAAGGTCATCGACGGCAAGACTGTCGAGGTGGGCGAGCAGCGCATCCAGTGCGAACACCTGCTGCTGGCCACCGGTTCGAAGAGCGTCAACCTGCCGATGCTGCCGATTGGCGGGCCGATCATCTCCTCCACCGAAGCCCTGGCACCGACACACGTGCCCAAGCGCCTGATCGTGGTGGGCGGTGGTTATATCGGCCTGGAACTGGGAATTGCCTACCGCAAGCTCGGTGCCGACGTCAGTGTGGTCGAGGCCCAGGCCCACATCCTGCCGGCCTACGACGCCGAGCTGACCCTGCCGGTGGCTGAATCCCTGAAGAAACTCGGCGTGAAGCTGTACCTGGAACACAGCGTCACCGGTTTTACCGACGGCAAACTGCAAGTGCGTGCGCCCAGCGGCGACACCTTGGCACTGGACACCGACCAGGTGCTGGTAGCCGTAGGGCGCAAACCCAACACCCAGGGTTGGAACCTCGAAGCACTGAACCTGGACATGAACGGCGCGGCGATCAAGATCGACAGCCGCTGCCAGACCAGCATGCGCAACGTGTATGCCATTGGCGACCTCAGTGGCGAGCCGATGCTGGCGCACCGGGCCATGGCCCAGGGCGAAATGGTTGCCGAACTGATCAGCGGCAAAGCCCGCGAATTCAACCCGGCGGCGATACCCGCGGTGTGTTTTACCGACCCGGAACTGGTGGTGGTCGGCCAGACCCCGGACGAGGCCAAGGCGGCCGGCCTGGACTGCATCGTGTCGAGCTTCCCGTTCGCCGCCAATGGCCGGGCCATGACGCTGGAGTCCAAAGCCGGCTTCGTGCGGGTGGTGGCACGGCGCGACAATCACTTGATTGTTGGCTGGCAAGCGGTGGGGGCTGGGGTGTCCGAGCTGTCGACCGCGTTCGGCCTGAGCCTGGAAATGGGCGCGCGCCTGGAAGACGTAGCGGGCACCATCCATGCCCACCCGACCCTGGGTGAAGCGGTGCAGGAAGCGGCGTTGCGGGCGTTGGGGCACGCGTTGCACCTGTAAAACTGCGGCGTGGCCATCGCAGGCAAGCCAGCTCCCACACTTGAAATGCATTCCAATGTGGGAGCCGGGCTTGCCCGCGATAGCGGTGGATCAGCCAATGCAGAGGTTGAATGGTCCGCCGCCCAGCTCCCACACCGGCCAAGAATGCAGTATTGTTGCGCCCATCCAGAAAAAAATCCGACTTGACCAGAGATAGAGGGTGTCATGGGTAACGAGAGCATCAATTGGGACAAGCTGGGTTTTGACTACATCAAGACCGACAAGCGGTTTCTCCAGGTCTGGAAAAACGGCGAATGGCAAGCAGGCACCCTGACCGACGACAATGTGCTGCACATCAGCGAGGGCTCCACTGCCCTGCATTATGGCCAGCAATGCTTCGAGGGCCTGAAGGCCTACCGTTGCAAGGACGGTTCGATCAACCTGTTCCGCCCGGACCAGAACGCTGCCCGCATGCAGCGCAGCTGTGGCCGCCTGCTGATGCCACAAGTGCCGACCGACGCGTTCATCGACGCGTGCAAGCAAGTGGTCAAGGCCAACGAGCGCTTCATCCCGCCGTACGGCAGCGGCGGCGCGCTGTACCTGCGCCCGTTCGTGATCGGCACCGGTGACAACATCGGCGTGCGTACCGCGCCGGAGTTCATCTTCTCGGTGTTCTGCATCCCGGTCGGTGCCTACTTCAAGGGCGGCCTGGTGCCGCACAACTTCCAGATTTCCGGCTACGACCGCGCCGCGCCGCAAGGCACCGGTGCCGCCAAGGTCGGTGGCAACTACGCCGCCAGCCTGATGCCGGGTTCGGAAGCGAAGAAATCCGGCTTCGCCGACGCGATCTACCTGGACCCGATGACCCATTCGAAAATCGAAGAAGTCGGCTCGGCCAACTTCTTCGGGATCACCCACGACAACCAGTTCATCACGCCGAAGTCGCCTTCGGTATTGCCAGGCATCACCCGCCTGTCGCTGATCGAACTGGCCCAGACCCGCCTGGGCCTGGAAGTGGTCGAGGGCGAAGTGTTCATCGACAAGCTGGACCAATTCAAGGAAGCCGGCGCCTGCGGTACCGCTGCCGTGATCTCGCCTATCGGCGGCATCCAGTACAACGGCAAGCTGCACGTATTCCACAGCGAAACCGAAGTGGGCCCGATCACCCAGAAGCTCTACAAAGAACTGACCGGTGTGCAGACCGGTGATGTGGAAGCGCCAGCGGGTTGGATCGTCAAGGTCTAACAGCCACAAACTCCAGCGACACCACAAAAACTTGTGGGAGCTGGCTTGCCTGCGATAGCAAACTGTCAGCCAGCATATTGGCTACAGACCCACCGCTATCGCAGGCAAGCCAGCTCCCACACTGGTTTCTGCGCCTTCAAGAACGTGGCGCAATATTCTCTGCAATCTTCTTGCCCATACTGATCTTCAGCCCCACCCCATTCCCCCAGGGCCTCACAAAACCCTAAGTTGTCCAGCGGGACGCGGAGCGTCCCAGGCGGAACTCCCACACAGAGCGCGGGAACGATCAACTGTAAATGCATCCACCCTGTCAAGTTTGACAGTAGAGATGCGCAGGGATCGGGATTATAAATGCAGAGGCTGGATTCTCACCAAACCTCAAGGAGACACCTCATGGGCAGCTTTATTATTCACCTCACGACAGATGACTTCGAAGGTGACGCAAGCAAAGAAATATTGATGGAAGTACTGAATGCCCCCAACGATCCCGACCCTCTTCTGGTGTATGCCAGTTCCAGCGAGAAAAATGGTTTTTATGACCGTTCCTCAAGCCCGGGGGATGCCGACGGTGACGGCGATGTCGAAGGGGATATTGACGACAAGATCCTGTTTCTGAAATTGGCGAATGCTTTTGCGGCAATGAAAGGCTATACCGCGAAGCAGAAAAAAAAATAAGCGTAAGCCTCAAAGGTTAGACGGGTGATCAGAGTGCTGTCGGTCATCTACTTTGCCCTGGAATACACTCAACGATCCTCTTACCCATACTGATCCTCGGCTCCACCCCATACCCCAGCGCCTCATAAAACCCCACCACCGCGTCATTGCCGCCGGTGATCTGCAGGTTGATCTTCATGCAACCCAGCGCCGTCAACGCCTGTTCGGCATAGCGCACCAGCGACGATCCCAGGCCATGGCGCCGATAGTCGGTATGCACCGCCACCGAATACAACCAGCCACGATGGCCGTCATAGCCGGCGAGGATGGTACCGATCACAGCGTTGTTGTCGGTGGCAACAAAGAACAACCCGTCATTGACCGTCAGTTTCTTATCAATCGCCAGGCTCGGCAGGTTATGGGCCGTGTCATAGCCAAACGCCTGCTGCCATAACTCAATCACCTGGGCACGGTGCTGACGGTCGCGATACGGCCCGATGGGGTGGCGGGACAACAGCGCCTTTTCCATCACCAACGTGCGCTCGTTGCCGTGGTACACGTCACGCACGTTGTGAAAACCCAGCTTGGCGTAGAAGGCTTGCGCCGTCAGCGAGGACGGCACGCTCAAGACCGTCACGCCGGCTTCACGGGCGCGCAGTTCGATTTCGATCATCAATAGCCGGCCGATGCCCTGCCCTTGCAGTGCCGGGTTGACGAACACCGAGCGCACCACATTGCCATCCAGTGCCGCCGTAGCGACGATCAGTTGATCCTCCGTTGCCACTAGCACCACCCGCCGCTGGAGCAACGCCAGCACCGCGTCGGGGGTGAAGTTGCTGGCAACCCGCGCAATCACATCCGCGGGGTAATCACGCGCGTTGCTGCTGTGCAGCGCAGCCAGGATGACTTCACTGATGCCCTCGGCATCTGAGGGTTGGGCAAGGCGAACAGCGGTAGACATGGTTCCTCCTGGCTGACACAGCGATAACAAACACCACAATACCAATGTGGGAGCTGGCTTGCCTGCGATAGCGGTGTATCAGTCAGATTAATGGGGCTGACACACCGCTATCGCAGGCAAGCCAGCTCCCACAGTTTGATTGCATTTCAACTTGGCAGCCGATTCGGCTGCGCCACTCCCGTTTTCAGCTTTCTTGGCTGAGCCACCCCGCTGTTTCAGCCGGGATCCTTTCCCCACAACGCACAAAATAGCGGCACAAGATCCCCAACGGACCCGTGCCCCCATGCAAACCACCAACACCGTCCTGATGATCCGCCCGGCGCGCTTTGCCTTCAACCCGGATACCGCGATCAACAACCGTTTCCAACGCCCGCCGCTGGACCCGCTCAGTGCACAGCACAAAGCGCTGGAGGAGTTCGACGGTTATGTCGACACCCTGCGCCAGCACGGCGTGGAAGTGCTGGTGGTGCAGGACACGCTGGCGCCCCACACGCCCGACTCGATCTTCCCCAACAACTGGTGGAGCAGCCATGCCGACGGCAGCCTGGTGCTCTACCCCATGGAAGGCCAGAACCGCCGACTGGAGCGCAACAAGGGCGTGCTGCAAGTCCTGGAGCAACGCTTTTCGATCAACGCCACCATCGACCTCAGCCACCTGGAACAACAGAACATCTTCCTGGAAGGCACCGGCAGCATGGTGCTCGACCGCCAGCACCGCATCAGCTACGCCTGCCATTCGGGGCGCACCCACCATGCGGCGCTGCGCCAGTTTGCCGAGCGCCTCGACTACCAACTCTGCGTGTTCCACGCCCTGGACCGTCACCAGGCACCGATCTACCACAGCAACGTGATGATGAGCGTTGGCCGCGACCTCGCGGTGGTGTGCCTGCAAGCCCTGCCCGACGACAGCGAGCGCCTGGCCCTGGAACGCTCCCTGCGTGACACCGGCAAGGACATCCTCAGCCTGGACTTCGACCAGCTGGAAGCCTTCGCCGGCAACATGCTGGAAGTCCACGACCGCGACGGCCAGCCATTGCTGGTGATGTCCGCCAGTGCCTGGGGCGCCTTGTACCCGGCGCAGCGCCAGCATGTGGAGCGCCATACGCGGCCGGTGGTGGTGAATATCGACAACATCGAACGCATCGGCGGCGGCAGTGCCCGCTGCATGCTGGCCGAAGTGCATCTGCCGGCCCGTCCCTCATTTCAATAAGGAGTCTTGCCATGACCCGTTATATCGACGTCAACGACCTCAGCTACCTGGTATCGCAAAAGGCCTGCAAACCTGCATCTTCGAGATGGCCGACTACATTCGCGCCGACTACCTGCGCTGGCAGGATTTCGAAAAATGCGCGCGCCTGGCCAACCATTCACCGGATGGCGTGATCGAGCTGATGCCGGTGTCCGACGCCTCGCTGTACGCCTTCAAGTACGTCAACGGCCATCCGAAAAACACCCTGGCCGGCATGCTCACAGTGATGGCCTTTGGCGCCCTGGGCGATGTCGACACCGGCAAGCCGGTGCTGCTGGCCGAAATGACCCTGACCACCGCGATCCGCACCGCGGCCACCTCTGCCCTGGTAGCCCGCTACCTGGCGCGCGACAACAGCCGCAGCATGGCGTTGATCGGCAACGGCTCGCAAAGCGAGTTCCAGGCCCTGGCCTTCCACGCCATGCTCGGCATTACTGAAATCCGCCTGTTCGACATCGACGCCCAGGCCACCGCCAAGCTCGCCGCCAACCTCAAAGCGTTCCCGGCGATCAAGGTGATCCTGGCCGCCAGCGTCGCCGAGGCGGTCAAAGGCGCGGACATTGTCACCACCGTGACTGCGGACAAGGCCTACGCCACCATCCTGACTGACGAGATGATCGAGCCAGGCATGCACCTCAATGCCGTGGGCGGTGACTGCCCGGGCAAGACCGAGCTGGACCGCCGCATCGTCGAGCGCGCCCGGGTGATCGTCGAGTACGAACCGCAAAGCCGCATCGAAGGCGAAATCCAGCATATGCCGGAAGATTCGCCGGTCACCGAGCTGTGGCAAGTGATCAACGGCCAACAGCCGGGCCGCGAGAATGACCGCCAAATCACCCTGTTCGACTCAGTGGGTTTTGCCATCGAAGACTACTCGGCCCTGCGCTACGTACTGGACGTGGCCAAAGCCCTGGAAGTGGGCAGTGAGCTGGAGCTGGTGCCGGACCTGGCCGACCCGAAAAACCTGTTCGCACGCCTGGCCCAGCAACCTTTGGTACAGCATAAAAAGCGCGCTTGAAACCGCTCTGGCCTGCCGCTTTGCGCCCAGGGCAGGCCAGATTCTGCTGGGTTAAAAGCCGATTTTGCCGGTGTCACAGCCGATTCCGCTGCATTGCATGTTTTAACAGCGCAATTTGCGCTTTGCGCAGGGGGTAAACGACACAAAAAACGCACCATCATGAAGCATTCTCTGCTCCCAGTTATTCACTGCCCCTGACATCAATTACAAAATATAGGGACCGACACATGACTCCTCTGCGATCACTCTTCGCTGCGTTGCTGTTGCCACTGTGCGCCACCGCCGCCCACGCCCAGGACTGGAAAGAAATCCGGTTTGGCGTGTTCCCCGAATACCCGCCCTTCGAATCCGTCGCCGCCGATGGCAGCCTGCAAGGCTTCGATATCGAATTGGGCAACGCCATCTGCGCCAAGCTCGAAGTGAAATGCACCTGGGTGCACAACGAATTCGACGGCATGATCCCGGCCCTGCGTGCGCGCAAGTTCGACGCGATCATGTCTTCCATGGCCGTGACCCCGGCCCGCGAGAAAGTCATCGACTTCACTGACCGGCTGTTCCTCAGCCCCACCTCGGTGATCACCCGCAAAAACGCCACCTTCGGTGACACCCCCGAGTCGCTGAACGGCAAGCAGGTCGGCGTGCTGCAAGGCTCGTTGCAGGAAGCCTATGCCCGCGCGCACCTGGCCAAGCTCGGTGCACAGATCAAGGCGTACCAGTCCCAGGAACAGAACTATGCCGACCTGCAAAATGGCCGCCTCGACGCCACCCTGACGGACAAGCTCGAAGCCCAGCTCAACTTCCTGTCCAAACCCGAAGGCGCCGACTTCAAGACCGGCCCGGCCTTCAAGGACCCAACCCTGCCCCTGGACATCGCCATGGGCCTGCGCAAGAACGACCAGGCTCTGCGTGAGCTGATCAACAAGGGCATAGCCGCCGTCCAGGCCGATGGCACCTACGCCAAGATCCAGAAGAAATACTTTGGCGATCAGGACATCTACAACGAGTAACCGGCAACCCGTGCCCATGTGGGAGCGGGCTTGCCCGCGATAGCCGTGGTTCAGGCACCCATGCCGTGACCGCACCACCGCGATCGCAGGCAAGCCAGCTCCCACAATAAATACGTGCGCTCCTTCGAGATTTCCCCATGAACGACCTCCTCAACCTGCAAGGCTACGGCCCGATGCTGGCCCAGGGTGCCTGGATGACGCTCAAGCTGGCGTTCCTCGCCCTGGCTCTGAGCCTTACCCTGGGCCTGGTCGCCGCTGGCGCCAAACTCTCCAGCGCCAAATGGCTGCGTGTGCCGGCCACGCTCTACACCACGTTGATCCGCAGCGTGCCGGACCTGGTGCTGATCCTGCTGATCTTTTACAGCCTGCAACTGTGGCTCAACGACCTGACCGAAGCGTTCGGCTGGAACTACGTTGAAATCGACCCGTTTACCGCCGGGGTGGTCACCCTGGGGTTTATCTACGGGGCGTATTTCACCGAGAACTTCCGGGGCGCGATCCTCAGTGTGCCGGCCGGCCAACTGGAAGCCGCCACCGCCTACGGCCTGAGCCGCTGGCAGCGCTTTCACCTGGTGCTGTTCCCGCAACTGATGCGCTTTGCCCTGCCGGGCCTGGGCAATAACTGGCTGGTGCTGCTCAAGTCCACGGCGCTGGTGTCGATCATCGGCCTGTCAGACCTGGTCAAGGCCGCGCAGAACGCTGGCAAGTCCACGAGTGAGCCGCTGTACTTCCTGATCCTCGCGGGCCTGGTGTACCTGGTGATTACCACTCTCTCCAACCGCATCTTCAAGCGCCTGGAACGGCGCTATAACCTGGGCATCAAGGGGATGGCGCGATGATCGAACTGTTCCAGCAATACGGCCTGGCCTACCTGTTCAGCGATGGCAGCGGTGTGTCCGGTGTTGCCATGACCTTGTGGCTGTTCATTATCTCGGTGGTGCTCGGCTTCGGCCTGTCGATCCCCCTGGCGCTGGCACGCGTGTCAGAGCATTTCTGGCTGCGCTGGCCGGTGGAGGTCTACACCTACCTGTTCCGCGGTACGCCGCTGTATATCCAACTGCTGATTTGCTACACCGGGCTGTACAGCCTGGAGGTGGTGCAGGACAACGCCTTGCTCAACCAGTTTTTCCGCAATGCGCTGAACTGCACGCTGTTGGCGTTTGTGCTCAACACCTGCGCCTACACCGTGGAAATTTTCGCCGGGGCGATCCGCAACATTCCCCATGGCGAGATCGAAGCGGCACGCGCCTATGGCCTGCACGGCTGGCGGCTGAACCTGTTTGTGATCGTGCCCGCCGCCTTGCGTCGTGCCCTGCCGGCCTACAGCAATGAAATGATCCTGATGCTGCACGCCACGTCGCTGGCGTTCACCGCCACCGTCGCCGACATCCTCAAGGTCGCCCGCGATGCGAATGCCGAGACGTTCCTGACCTTCCAGGCTTTCGGCATCGCCGCCCTGCTCTACATGCTGCTGTCCTTTGCACTGGTGGGCCTGTTCAGGCTGGCCGAACGTCGCTGGATGCGCTTTCTTGTTCCTACCCGAGGCTAACTCATGAATCAGTCCGCGCAGGCCCTGGCCGCTTATCCAATGGATGTACCCGTCGGCAACACCGCCACGGCGGCCATCAAGCTGCAAGTCGAAGGTATCCATAAACGCTACGGCGAACACGAAGTGCTCAAGGGCGTGTCCCTCAACGCACGCCAGGGCGATGTGATCAGCTTGATCGGCGCCAGCGGTTCGGGCAAAAGCACGATGCTGCGGTGCATCAACTTTCTGGAACAGCCTGACGCCGGGGTGATCACCCTGGACGGTATCAGCATCGAAATGCAACCAGGCCGCGCCGGCACCCGTGCGCCCCACCAGGCGCAACTGCAAAACCTGCGTACGCGCCTGGCCATGGTGTTCCAGCACTTCAACCTGTGGAGCCACATGACCGTGCTGGAAAACATCACCATGGCCCCGCGCCGGGTGCTGAACGTGAGCGCCGCCGAAGCCGAGAAGCGTGCGCGGCTGTACCTGGACAAGGTCGGCCTGCCGAGCCGCGTGGCGGACCAATATCCGGCGTTCCTGTCCGGTGGCCAGCAGCAGCGCGTGGCCATTGCGCGCGCGCTGGCAATGGAACCGGAGATTATCCTGTTCGATGAACCCACCTCGGCCCTGGACCCGGAACTTGTAGGAGAAGTGCTCAAAGTCATACAGACGTTGGCCGAGGAAGGTCGTACCATGCTGATGGTCACCCACGAAATGGGCTTTGCCCGCCAGGTGTCCAGCCAAGTGCTGTTCCTGCACCAGGGCCGAGTAGAGGAACACGGCGGCGCCGAGATCCTCGACCATCCCACCAGCGAACGCTTGCAGCAATTTCTTTCCAACCGTTTGAAGTGAACTCATGGATACCAAGGCCAACGGACCCCATTCTTCCCCTACGCTGGATCGCATCGACGAAGCGATCATCGACGTACTCAGACATCAGGGGCGTATCACCTACGAAAAGCTCTCGTCGCTGGTGCACCTCACCCCCAGGCCCTGCCTGGAACGGGTGCGCAAACTGGAGCGACGCGGGGTGATCCGTGGGTATGGGGCGATCATCGATGTGCAGATGGTCTCACCGGGGCTGTCGCTGCTGGTGCTGGTGGCCTTGTCCAACCAAAGCGGGCGCTCGGCGCAAAAGGCCTTCGAAGCCTGCGTCAAAGCCTGCCCGCAGGTGTTCGAATGCCAGTTGATCAGCGGGCCGTTCGACTACAGCCTGCGCATGCGCTGCCGCGACATGGAGCATTACCGGGTGCTGACCGAGACCTGGTTGAACAATGATGAGTTGCACATTGATAAGTTGGTGGCGCATCCGGAGTTGGCGGTGGTCAAGAACACCGCGACCGAACTGGCCTGATCCAGCTGGCTCGTTCCAACGCTCTGCGTGGGAATGCATCCAATGACGCTCCGCGTCACAACTTCAAGAGCAGACGCGGAGCGTCCAGGGTGGCATTCCCACGCAGAGCGTGGGAACGATCAACCGAACTGGCCTGATCCAGCTAGCTCGTTCCCACGCTCTGCGTGGGAATGCATCCAATGACGCTCCGCGTCACAAAACTTCAAGAGCAGACGCGGAGCGTCCAGGGTGGCATTCCCACGCAGAGCGTGGGAACGATCATTCACCCCTGCCCACTTAATATTCTTTTGCCTGGCTTGGCACCCACCAGCTTCGCCTGCCCATCTTTCTGCTTGCCCGTGCGGGCTTCACTGATCAGCCCCGGAATCAACTTGCCCTCCGGCAAATTCTTCCAGAAGCGGCTGGGCAAATGCCCTTCCATCACTTTGGGATTGAGCCGCGCCGGGTTGAAGATGTGGCTGTAGTAGGTCAGCCACATGGCGCTGTGGGGATCTTCAACATTCTGTGCCAGTTGCTGCCAGGCCTCGGGGCACCGGCGCTGATGAATCAGTTGTTCGCCGTCGTAGTACACCCCGTCCAGGGGCGTGGCGATCATCCAGCGGTGGCGGCCCATGCGCCCGACAAAGTGCTCGCTGGCGCTCTTGAGAATGTCATGGGCCGGCTCATGCCAGGCCACGTACTCCGGCAGTTCCGGCCCGGCCCCGGCCGGCAGCGCGATGAAGCGCACAAACGCGTGCAAGTGGTGGGCCTCCCGGCTGACTTGCTTGATGCGCCGTTGCAACTCGCTGCCAAGCTTGTCCCCTGCCAGCATGGCCGTGCGATCACCATGGCTGACCCGCCACAGCACTTCATACAGCAGGCTCCAGCGCTGATCACCGTGATAACAGGCAGCGGACTCCAGTAATTGCAACAACGCCTTGGGTATGCGCGCCTGAAACGGCCCCATCCCTGGTGGGATCGGTTGATCGGTAGCAAACAGGTCTGCCGCCTGCATCTGGCCCCAGCTCACCTGGCTAGGGTCGACCTGATGGCTGAGCAACCAGCGTGCCTGTTCGCGCCAAGTGCTGAACAGGTTGTCGCATTCCAGGCTGATCATCCCCACAGCCCCATCTGTTGCGGCTGCGGGCGATCACGCAGTTGTTCACGCAGCAACACACTGGTGCTGTCGGCCTGTTGCGGGTGGTAGTCGCTGGTGATGAAAAACGGCTTGGCCTTGGCCAACACGCAGCGCATGCGCGCCAGGTCTTCGAAGCGGATCTTGCGTTCACGGCGCAGGTCGACCAGGCGCTGGGTGGTGCGCAGGCCGATGCCGGGGATACGTGCGATCAGGGTGGGCTCGGCGCGGTTCAGGTCCAGGGGGAACACCTCGCGGTGCTCCAGGGCCCAGGCCAGCTTGGGGTCGATATCCAGTGCCAGGTCACCGGGGCCGGCGAACAGCTCATTGGCGCGGAAACCGTAACTGCGCAACAGGAAATCAGCCTGGTACAAGCGGTGCTCGCGCATCAGCGGCGGCGCGGCTAAAGGCACGCTTTTCGGGCTGTTGGGAATGGGGCTGAATGCCGAGTAATACACACGGCGCAGCTTGAAATTGCCGTACAACGCCTCGGCACCGTGCAGGATGGTGCTGTCGTCGGTGTCATCGGCGCCGACGATCATCTGCGTGCTCTGCCCGGCCGGGGCGAAACGAGGCGCGCGGGGTTCATTGAGCACCGTCTGCTCGCCGGTGTAGATGGTCTGCATGGCCTGCTTGATCGAGCCGATCTGCTTCTCGGGCGCCAGGGTTTGCAGGCTGGCGTCGGTGGGCAGTTCGATGTTCACGCTGAGGCGATCGGCATAACGGCCGGCCTCGGCGATCAGGGCCGGGTCGGCATCGGGGATGGTCTTGAGGTGGATATAACCGCGAAAGTCATGCTCTTCGCGCAGCAGCTTGGCGACCCGCACCAGTTGCTCCATGGTGTAGTCCGACGAACGGATGATGCCGGAACTGAGGAACAGCCCGCTGACGCAATTGCGCTTGTAGAAATCCAGGGTCAGAGTGACCACCTCCTCGGGGCTGAAGCGCGCACGGGGCACGTCGCTGGAGCGGCGGTTGACACAGTATTGGCAGTCGTAGAGGCAGAAGTTGGTGAGCAACACCTTGAGCAATGACACACAACGGCCATCAGGCGTGTAGCTGTGGCAGATGCCCATGCCATTGGTGGAACCCAGCCCCGCCTTGCCCTCGGAACTGCGCTTGGGCGCACCACTGCTGGCGCAGGACGCGTCGTACTTGGCGGCGTCGGCGAGGATGCTGAGTTTTTCGATCAACTGCATGGAAGGCTACCGATACTGGTTTTTTGTACAGTACCAATAGCCACACCTTGTCACAAGTGCCGTCTGTAGGAGCGAGCTTGCTCGCGAAGAAGGCAAGAGCGCCGCGTTCATTCAGATGAGGCGCGTTATCGTTGACGTTCTTCGCGAGCAAGCTCGCTCCTACAGGGGATCGGTCAGCTGGCAGTAGCCAGGAGCAAGTCCTGCACCGAACGTCCTTTGTCGCGGTTTCGATCGTGCTCATACAACGATGCCGCAATCTCATCCGCCCGAATCGGCAGCACCGACAGCAAGGTATCGCTCAAGCCATGGCTGGCCTGGCTGAAGCCCTGGATGTAGATGCCGGCCTTGCAGCGTTCGTCGGTGACGATGCGGTAGTCGCGGGCCACTTCGAAGTCGCCCATGTAGGCCTCCAGCGGCGCCAGCAGTTCACGGTGCATCTGGCGCTCGTAGCCGGTGGCCAGGATTACCGCGTCGTAATGGTTGAGGCTGGTTTCGCCGGTGGCGCTATTGCGCAGGGCCAGTTCGATACCCAGCGGGCCTGGGGTGGCTTTCTCTACCACGGTGAGGGTGCGGAACGCCTGGCGGGCGATGCCGGAGACTTTCTGGCGGTAGAAAATCCCGTAGATGCGCTCGATCAGGTCCAGGTCCACCACCGAGTAGTTGGTGTTCTGGTACTCGGCGACCAAACGCTCACGCTCGGCACCGA